>DATLHP010000188.1:0-11778 GCA_035539835.1 Bdellovibrionales bacterium | reverse complement strand
GGCATGCGTGGAAATCCGCTCAAGGGTGTGAAGATTTGGTTGTTGCCCGTTCAACACAGAAGAGGGGGACGTCGATCGATTTTTGTTTCGGAGTTTTCAAGATCGGCTTTTTCTAATCGAGACTCTATGTGTGGCACGTGTCGTGCTCATTGCCTCCGTCAGCAAACCCAATGGCAGACACCGAACAGGTCGGTGTACTTGTCTGTTTAAGGAGGACTGTAATGACAACGAAAACCGTACGTTCTGGACTGATGCTTCTCGCACTCACCGGTATGCTCGCAGCATGCTCGTCGGGATCTGACGCAGGCGGCTCTAACACTCGCGCAAATCGCAGCGAGTCGACAGCTTCTAGCGTTGTTCAACGCGCATCTGTGACGATCGCTTCTGTAACTGACGCTGATGGCCGCGTGGTTCCAATGGAATCAAGCTCGGTTCTCGGTCAGTTGAAAACGATCGACCGCGCTGAAGTTTCGAAAGAAGTCATCAAGTTGGAAAATGGAGCTCTTGGTGAGCGCCATGTAGTCGATCTCCGCGATGCGGGTGGTTCGATTGTAAAATTCCACTCGATGGATTTCGAAACAGCGAAAGCTGCTGCGAATTTTCCAGCGACTGCTGAGCTTCAAACTGCTGAAGGTCGCATCACTCAGATGCTCGTTCATGTAGAAGATGGCGGTACGTTGAATGTTGTTCTCGCTTTCGGTGCTGAACAAGACGAACCGAAACAAGATGTAAAACAAGACGAGCCTAAGCAAGACGAGCCTAAGCAAGACGAGCCTAAGCAAGACGAGCCAAAGCAAGAGGAGCCGAAGCAAGAAGAGCCGAAGCAAGACGAGCCTAAGCAAGACGAGCCTAAGCAAGACGAGCCTAAGCAAGACGAGCCTAAGCAAGATGAGCCTAAGCAAGACGAGCCTAAGCAAGATGAGCCGAAGCAAGACGAGCCAAAGCAAGATGAGCCGAAGCAAGACGAGCCTAAGCAAGACGAGCCGAAGCAAGACGAGCCAAAACAGAGCGCTCGCTAAGCAAGAATTGATTTCCAAATAAACGTGCCGAGTACCTCAGACTGAAATCCGCTAGTCAAAAGGTCCCGGGCCAAAAACGGAAGGTTACGTCACTCGACCGAAAGGGAGAAGGACGTGCGGTGGAGGAGGAGAGGAAACTCTCCTCCTTTTTTTAGTTTTCGGAGAAAAACAATGAAATGCATGACGCTGTTCTTACTGTCTTTCTTGTTGGGTTCGAATGCTTTCGCCACGATCAAGAGTGGCTATAACCCGACCGATACCGAATCCTATCTTCGTGAGTTTCATAGCAACCCAAAGCGAGTGATGAATACACCGCTTGCGAAACTCGACGAGAACGGAAAAATCGTTGAGAACTATATGTCGCCGCTCGCCGAGGCATCGACCTCGCTCGAAGACCTGATTGAGGCAAAAGCTGGTGGAGTCATCTTCGACCCACTTGCTAGTCCCGATGATCACAGCAAGGTCGACGATTTTCTTTACAGCCGCGACTACAGTCGGAATCTGCTCGAGATGGAAGAAAATGGTCTCATGCAGGCCACTCTTCCAGAGCCTCCTTGGTCCGATTCATTTTGGCCGATGACTCGTGGACTCATCGCACGTCGCTGGCTCGATCCCGGATTTCCGGATTCAAA
The DNA here is from genome assembly GCA_035539835.1 of Bdellovibrionales bacterium. GTDB lineage: Bacteria > Bdellovibrionota > Bdellovibrionia > Bdellovibrionales > JAMPXM01 > DATLHP01. The sequence goes on along the minus strand of DATLHP010000188.1, from coordinate 10,127 downwards.
AAAATGGATCGAGAACTACGATTATGTGCAAGCCAATCCGCCATCGATACTGTCGTTGAACAATCTGTCCGCGGCTGAGAAGTACGACATTCTTGTCGACGATCCAGCGATGACTCTCACAGAGCGAATGTGGGCCGCCGGAAAATCTCACCAAGAAGGACCTGCCGGTCGTGTTCCTGGCTGGGCCGGGCTCTGTGATGGTTGGTCACCGGCATCGATCATGACTCCGAACCCGAGACGTTCTGTGACCCTCACCAGCGCTAGTGGTTTACGAATCACGTTCAATCCATCTGACATTAAAGCACTGGCATCATTGGCCTGGGCGAAGGCTCGCCCGAAAATCAAACAGGTCGGAAAACGGTGCACCGCCACGCATCCACGCGAAGATGCCCATGGTCGCGTCCTTGATCCCGTTTGCTTTGATGTGAATCCAGCAACTTGGCATGTTGGAGTCGTCCATCAGATCGGCGTCGAGAAACGCAGTTTTGTTTTTGATGCGACTTATGATCAACAGGTATGGAACTATCCGATCTACGCTTACAACTATTCTTACTTCAATCCGCAAACCTTCCGTACGTCGAAATCGATGGAAGGAATGGCGGTTCGTGTCCGTGATTTCAATATTGATAAGTTCAGAAAGTATCGGTCATCCAATGCCAACTTTGTGATTGGCGTGGCTATGGATCTCACCTACGCAATTCCGACCCAGCCGAGCTCAAACCCTGTGAGAGGCTCAAAATTTCATACTGTGAAATACGTGTATGACCTCGAAGTCGATAAAGAAGGAAACATCGTCGGCGGTGAATGGTATTCGAACTTCCATCCCGACTTTATCTGGAATCTGCTGCCTGACAGTCGCCCGGTCTCTCGTGGTGAAGGAGATACGGTCTTTGCTTGGGATGGCGAAAGTCCGCTGCCGCAAGAAATTCGAGCTGCGGCAGCAAAGGCCTCGCCAGTATCACAGCCGTCGACTTCGATCTTGGAAACGTTAATCAGATTGGCCCAATAGAATGAATGTCCTTAACGCGTTCATTGGTTTCATCGCCGCAATCGTGCTCGTCGGATGTTCTGCGAACGATCCGACGGCGCCGCCGGTGAGCTTGAAACTCGAACGCGGAAAAGAAGGCTTTCATGCAAGTTGGGAGTTTGCCGAACCTGTACGCGCATTGTCTTTCACCCGCAACGGAGGATTTCGTTCGAGCGAATGGCGCGGAAAAGATGGCGTACGCGTTGAGCGTCGCGGTGCTAAAGAAATTCTAATTTCAGATCAAGCTCGAACTCGCTTTGAAATCTTCATCCCTGCGCACGAAACCAAATCACCAGGGGACTATCCGTTCATCATCCCGTATTCCGATGGGGGAGTCGTTCTCTACACGGGCTTTCTTCTCGCGAGCCCCGTCGAATGTTTTTCGGAATGCACGGACGAAGAGGTCGCATACTTCGATCAATCGCCATCGCGAACTTCATTTCGTATCGATGCGGCCTTTGATGAGAATATTGTCATCGACGGTGGAACTGTTTCTGCTTCGATAGATAGTGTGCTCGGTCGCGAGGGCTCGTTTGTCTATTTCGGAAGGCAAATTCCCCGCACTGTCGGAAATTTGAAAATTCTGGCAGACACAAGTATCCCGCTTTGGGTCCTCGAGGAAATTCAACGAACATTTCCACGAGTGATGACGTTCGCTCACGAAAATCTTCGCTACTCTCTAGGTCAGACTCCGATCATTTTTGTTCCTCAAGGAGATGCGATCGGGTCTCTACGATCGGATTCCAACTCAGGCGCTGTGGTCGGATATCAGATGCTGTTGAGCTTCAGTGGAGATGCTTGGCGAAAGCAGAATGACCAACTGAAAGAGACTCTTCGCAAACTGATCGCGCACGAGACATTTCATTTCTGGAACGGGAGTCTATTCAAAAGCACGATGTCTTCTGGAGGCGAATGGCTGCACGAAGGTGCCGCCGAGGCATTCTCTTATGTGGCTCTTCGCGACCTTGGTGAAATTTCGAATGAGCGCTTTCAAAGTATCGAAGAAGAATCGCTCAATCGCTGTCTGCTCGGCTCGGTTCGCTCGCCATATGATTGCGGGGCGATCATGCATCTGACCTTGAGTCGCTCGCTAGAAATGCAAAACAAAGACATCTGGTCATTCTGGCGAGAGATGTTTGCTGCCGCAGCGGAAAATGGGAACAAGTATTCAGATCACGAGTTTTTCTCAGCGGCGGGCAAGACTCCGGTGCGTTCATCTTTGGTTGAAATCGCCAATCGACAAACTAGCGGGTATGAAACGGCAAGTTTTGAAAGCGATTTTAGTCAGATGTATCGACGGACGGGCCGTGAACTTGTATTTGCGGACTACGAGTGGCCGCTTTGGTATTCGCGCTACGTCGCAGAGCGAGTTCTCGAACAGGCGCTTCAAGCAGATTGTGGTCCCCTTGGGTTGACGTCATCTCGAGATATCGGACAAGTTCGATTGGGCGGCGGATCTGCATGCAAGGTTTTGCGTGAAGACGTCGATGTTGATTTTGTGGGTCCGCACCGGCTTTGGATCGACGGAGTTGCCGCCTACGACTATGTCTACGACACCTGCCGAACTCAAGACGTCTTCAGAGTTCGTACAGTTCGCGATAATTCGCGCCTCAGCGTGAAATGCCCTGAGATCGGGCCGAGACCGCGTTACATTCGCTTACTCTAAAAGTTTTCAATAAGGTTTTGCCGAAGTGGGACACTAGACTTTGGTCCTTGCTAATTTCACAAACAAATTCGGACAGTTTATTGCGAAGAATGCACACTAGCTTCAATTTCTGATCGCCAAGGAGGGTTGATTGAGAAAATGGTTAGTAAGCATTTTCGCCGTGAGCGGTTTGGCTGCTTGTGCTCAAAACGGACAGAGCGGTTCGAGCGGTGGCGGCTTTGATCAGCTGAGCTGTAAATCGCCGAATGAAGTTCTATCAACGGCTCAATCCATTGGTGGAAGCGACGACCCATTCTCGAGCTCGAAGCTCGTTCTCGATCGATCGGGTGGCGCACCTCTGCACAACGATTACGATCACCTTCCTAAAGGGACAGTCGATGCGCAATCGACTCCTTCAATAGAAGTGTTGCCAGCAGGAACTGAACTGACAGTCGCACTCAAGGAAACGTGTGATGCTTCGGGCGAAATTTCGTCAGCCATTCGCAAGGCGGATCCAAAGGATGAGCAAGAACAAGGTGAAGAACGAGCTGTTTCTCCGGCCGCTGTTCGCTCATACACTTGGAAGCTCCCAAAGGACATCGCGCTCGCTGACCTACAAAAGAAGGCGGATGCGGATTCTTGTGTTTACGGAATTTCTGAATCGACGATAGCGAGCGTCTCGGCTTTACCAGCAGATCCAATGGTCTCTCAACAGAAGCATCTTAAAGCAATTGGCCTTGATCAGATTTCGACCGGGGTTCGCGGGGCTGCGCCGGTCGTCATCGCAGTGATTGATACAGGAATCGATCTTCGACACGAAGATCTGAAGAATGTTCTTTGGAAGAACACTCGCGAGATTCCAGGAAACTATCGAGACGATGATCGCAATGGATACGCTGACGATGTGTATGGATACAATTTTCCGGATCACTTGGGTGATCCGAGCCACCAAGGCTCTTGGAGCGGATTCCATCACGGAACTCACGTTGCAGGACTCGCAGCAGCGCAAGCTTTCAACAGTCGAGGCGGATCTGGGGTGATCGGTTCGAATGCGAAAATCATGGCGCTCAATGTTTTCGGTGAATCATCGGGTGCATACAGTGCTGATATCGCAAACGCGATTCGTTACGCGGTCGACAACGGTGCTGACATTATTAATATGAGTGTGGGCGCTCCCGGCGGAAATGCCGCCTATCAATCGGCCATCGCGTACGCCTTGTCAAAGGGCGTGATCATGGTTGCAGCCGCCGGAAACGATGGCCGAGCTTTAACGAAGAGTTTCTTCTTAGCTCCGGCAGGATACGGAAGTCACTTTGCTGGACTGATCTCGGTCGGATCAGTTGACTCAGATACTGACGCATTCTCATTCTTCTCGAACTTCAGCCCGATTGCTGTCGAAATCGCAGCACCGGGTGCCGAAGATTCTGAGAACGGTAAGGGGCTGCTCTCGACATTGGCCGACGGCGGTTACGATCGAATGATGGGGACATCCATGGCGACGCCGGTTGCAACGGGCGGAGCCGCACTTGCACTTGGTATGATGCGCTCTCGAGGTTACGATCCTTCGCCTGCGACGATCGAAGCGATTCTAGAGGTTTCGGCCAAACAAAATTCTGGTTTGAAACAGAAGATTCGCAATGGACGGGTCATCGATTTGAAACAGATGAGTGAATTTGTCGAAAACGCATATCCTCGCGGGGGAAGCGGAGATCCTGGAGTTCCGGGTTTTGACCCTTGCGCAGTAGCAGCTCAGTAAACTTATTTTTTCTGATCATCGCCGGCGAGTGGATTGTCGTCGGCGGTGGCTTCGCCACTCTTTGCTTCAGTAGGCTCTTTATCTAAGACAGTGGCATTTCCGTCTGCGACAAGAGCGATCTCGTCTTTTGTGACTTCAGGTTTCGAATCGGGAGTTTGAGAATCAGCAACGATGACTGGTGTTGTCGGACGCTTAACCAGTTTGTCGTAGTCTTCGATATCGATAGAGGTCGCCGCTGTTTTCGCAGCATTCTCTTTGAGGCCGTTACTGACGAATCTCTTCTTTACGCCGTGACCATCGACATTGATGTAAGTATCGATGATGGCTTTCTCACAAACCTCATCAAGACAAAGAACGCTACCGATCATACGAAGCTGCCCATCGGGCAGTGGATTGACATCAGTTAAACTCGCCGAGCCGTTCTCGTCGAGAAGTCCGATCATGTTCACGACTTCGTTACCGGCGCTTGACTCGATCACGGCGCGAACGAAGACCGCGCCTTTCTTTTGTTCGTAACGAATTTTGAGTTCTGAGATGTTGTACAGACGATATCGCGAACCGGGTTGCGATGATTCGGCTCTATCACGGAACTCGTGTTTCTCTGTTTTGCGAACAGGAAATGAATCTTTAGAACACCCCGCGAAAAGAGTTGCCGCCAAAATCGAAATGAAGAGAAATCCCCGTGAAATCATCGGTTTTGAAGAGAGCAAGGAGGGCGCCAAGAAGAGATGATTCTGAGGCCGTCTATACGGCTGCTTGTAACGAAATATGGCTGAAAACTCAGGAGTTTTTTACGACTTTACCTTTGCGTTCGCCCATAAACGTCACCGATCCCATCGCTAAAATGAGAGCCAAGCTGATCCAGGTCGCGATACTGAACCCGAGCAGCATCGGTCCCCTCGGATCATCGCGGAACTGCTCGACGATCAATCGATTGATCGAATGGAGAAGAACCCAACGTACGAAGAGTTCGCCTTCGCGAAGCTTGAGATGTTTTTCCTGCCACAAAAGAACGACGAGCGTGAGTGCTTCAAGAAGACTCGAATAGAGCTGTGTCGGATGGCGAATAATGTGTTCGCCAATCGCAAACGTTTTTCCATAGCAGCAGCCGACACAGAGGCATGCCAGGCGTCCCATCGCATATCCACCGGCGGCCAGTGGAGCAAAGAGATCAAGCCACCGTCCGATCGGTTCACGCTTCCATTTCAGAAAGAGAACGGCGCCCAGAGCTCCGAAAAGCGCACCGCCGTACCAAACGAATCCGCCTCTCCAGAGATCAAAAACTCGCATCGGATCCTCGGCATAGTATGCGGGCTCTTCGAAGAAGACATGAAAGAGGCGGGCAAATAGAAACCCACACACCATCAAGACAAGTGAGAGATCGAGTGCTCGGTTGCGGCTGAGGTGTCGTCGTTCGGCTCGTTTGACCAGCCAGAAGAGACAGATGATGAAGGCGAAACTTGGGATGAGAAAGTAGATCGGCACAGTCAAAGAGCCGATCGAGAATGATTTGAAGAAACCCGAAATGTCGATGACGGGTTGCTCGCTCACTTAGACCGCGTCGGCCTTGGTTTTTTTGTTTCGAGTGAATTCGAGGAACAAAAGAATCGCCACACCTGAAACGATCGCGATATCGGCAATGTTGAATGCCGGATATACAAAACGTTTTGGCGGCATCGCGGCCGCATCATAAACGATGGTGAAGTCGATGAAGTCGATGACGTGACGGAAGCGAAGGCGATCGATGTAGTTGCCGATCGCGCCGCCGAAGACGGCCGAAAGAGCACAAATCGTCCACTTATCACCTTCAGGAACACCTCGCAAAATCGCGAGGATAATCAAAAGGGCAATCGGCGGCATCGATAAGAAAAAGATCTCGCGAAAGGCTTCGTGTGATCCCGACAGAAACCCGAAGGCTGCGCCCGGATTGTTCACGTGAGTGAAGTTAAAGAAGTTCGGGATCACTTCAATGATCTCACCCAGCTGAAGATGGGTGAGAACGTACATTTTAGTGGCCTGATCCGCTGTTACGATCGCACCAGCGATCGCTGCCAAGATGAGATACTTAAGTTTCATATCAGCCCCGCTATTGTTGGGCGTTACGCGCCCAAAGCTTTCGAGCACTTGCCGCAAACGGTCGGGTGCTTATGGTCACGACCGATTTCGGTACTGAAGTACCAGCATCGTTCGCACTTTTCGCCTTCGGCTTTCAGTGTCTCTACTGCGTAGCTTCCCACTTTTAATTGCACTTGGGAAACAATAAAGAACTCAGGCAAGAGGCTCTCGTACTTCTTCAAGACCTCTTGGCGGGCGCCATCGGCTGTCACGATCACCTTCGCATCGAGTCCAGATCCGATAGTTTTGCTCTGACGAAGCGATTCCAGCGACTTCGAGACGTCTGAACGGACCTCGAAAAGGGCCGCGATTTCGCCGGCAAGCTTCGCGTCATCCCACTTGGCTTCTACTTTCGGGAAGTCGAGAAGGAAGACGCTCTCTGGTTTTTTACCCGGAATGTAGGTCAGAGTTTCTTCCGCCAAGAACGAAGTGATCGGCGCCATTACGCGAACCAGGTTATCGAGCAAGATATAGAGAACTGTTTGCGCCGATCTGCGCTCAACACCGTCTTTTTTCCATGTGTAGAGACGATCTTTGAGCATGTCGAGGTAACCGGCTGAGAGGTCGACCGTGAAGAAGTGATTCAAGGCGTGATAAACCTTGTAGTACTCGTAGTTCTCAAAACCATGAGTCGACTTGCGAGTCATTTCATTCAAACGACCCAGCGCCCAACGATCGAGCGACGTCATCTTTTCGAATGGCACCATGTCTTTTGCTGGATCGAAGTCGCCGATGTTTCCGAGCAAGAATCGAAGTGTGTTTCTGAAGCGACGATAAGTTTCAGTCACGCGGGCGAGAACGTCAGGTCCGCAGCCCATGTCTTGCCCGAAGTCTTCGTATGCGGCCCAAAGGCGCAAGATCTCTGCGCCTGATTTCTTCATGACATCGGCAGGATCCGTAACGTTGCCGAGAGACTTTGATTGCTTGCGACCTTTTTCGTCGACGACGAAACCGTGCGTGACGAGTGCTTTGAAAGGCTTGTTACCTTTTGAGGCGAGAGATGAAAGAAGCGAGGTCTGAAACCAGCCACGATGTTGGTCAGATCCTTCGAGATAGACGTCGGCGACATCGCTCAATTCTTCGCGACGTGCTTGAACAGCAGCGTGCGAGATTCCGGAATCGAACCAGACATCGAGGATGTCCATTCCGCGTTTGAAATCCGTGCCTTTGCATTTCGCACAAGCGTGACCGGCAGTGAATTCGCTTTCAGGTGTCGAGTGATAGGCTTCGATACCGCCGTGTTTCTCCATCTTGTCTGCGACCTTCATGAAGATCTCAGGCTTTGCCATCGGTTCATTGCACGACTTGCAGAAGAAGACCGGGATCGGAACGCCCCAGATGCGTTGACGGCTCAAGCACCAATCCGGACGATTTTCGATCATCGCTTGAAGGCGCGCTTTGCCCCAATCAGGAACAAACTTGATCGTCTCGATCTCTTTCAAGCCCGCTTTGCGAACGTTGAAACGATCGTCATCCATCGCAAGGAACCATTGTGGTGTCGCGCGGAAGATAAGCGGAGTTTTCGAGCGCCAGTTATGTGGGTATTGATGCTCGAATGTTTTAAACGAAAGAAGTTTTCCACCTTCTTTAAGGCGCTCAACAACAAGCGGATTCGCATCCCAAATTTTTGTTCCTTTGTACTCGGGAACTTCGTCAGTGTAGCGACCGGCTTCATCAACTGGGCTGTAAACAGGCAATCCGTACTTGAGACCGATGATGTAGTCATCTTGTCCGTGGCCAGGTGCCGTGTGAACCGCACCGGTACCGGCGTCGAGGCTCACGTGTTCACCATTCATGATCAGCGCTTTGCGATCATAGAACGGATGCTTGGCGTTCATTTTGTCGAACTGCGCGCCTTTCGCGAAAGTTCCCGTCTCTTGCAATGTGAGACCGGTTTCTTTTTCGACGGATTCTTTCAAGCCTTTCGCCAGAACCAAAATGTCAGAGCCTGAGTCGTAGAATCCATATTCGAATTCGGGGTGAAGCGAGATTCCCAAGTTCGCTGGAAGCGTCCAAGGAGTTGTCGTCCAGATAACGATCGAAACTGGTTTTGAGAATTTTCCGAACTTTGAGCCTTCTTCGAAAGGAAACTTCACGAAGATCGAAGGACTCACTTGCGGATGGTATTCGACTTCCGTATCAGCGAGTGCTGTCTGCATCGCCGAGCACCAGTAAACGGGTTTTTCTCCTCGATACATAATTCCTCGTTCGATACATCGAGCGAGTTCGCGAACTTCTTCAGCTTCGTAAGCTGGGTCCATCGTGAGATACGGATTTTCCCAATCGGCGAGAATGCCGAGACGCTGAAACTGACCACGTTGTTTTTCGATCCACTTCGCCGCTTCTTTACGGCAGAGGTCGCGAATTTGAGTGTCGGTCATGTCTTTGCGTTTTGGGCCGAGCTCTTTTGTCACCTTGTGTTCGATCGGAAGTCCGTGGCAATCCCAACCTGGAATGAAAGCCGTGTTGTAACCAGCCATCGTGCGGTACTTCGTCGTGAAGTCTTTCAAGCATTTATTCAGCACGTGGCCGACGTGAATATCGCCGTTCGCGTACGGAGGTCCGTCTTGGAAAGTGTAGTTAGGCTTACCTTGATTCTTCTTGAGAACCTTGTGGTAAACGTCGTCCTTCAGCCACTTAGCAATCATCTGCGGCTCGCGCTCGGGCAGATTTGCCTTCATCGGAAAATCAGTGACCGGAAGATTGAGCGTATCCTTGAGATTGTTCTCAGCCATAAACCCTCTTCGGGTACCAGCTTACTTTCTGGCCCGCGCAGCGTCGTTGAACGCCGCGGTGCGGGCCAGAAAGTAAGCAGGTACCCGCTTTGTGTGAAGGGGTTACGCTAGCAAAGATTTAAGATTTTTGTAAGCGAGAGCCACCATGAGATTCATGGCTTCGGCGTCTGACGAAAGATTGAGGGAGATTCGGACTTCTTGAAGCATTTGGCGGCTACGATCGTTCAATCCCGCCACCGAAGAAGCCATAGAGGGCGCCACTGCTGCGCTGTGCTGTGGCTCTCGTGCCATTTGCGGCTGGAAGTTCGCGCTGGCACCCGCCGGCGGTGGGGCGGCCACTGGAGTCGGCTTTGGCTGAGGAGCTGGTTCCTCGAATTGCTTCAAGCCTTCTGCGAGGTTCTTGAGATCCGACATAAATGTCTGCGAGCTCACCGGCGCATCGGCCTCTAGAGAAACGGAGCCATAGCGCTGAGCACGTCGATACAAACCGACCAGTGAGTCGGGTGTGGTCGCGAGCTTTTTGACAGGTTCAGGCTGAGATTGCAGCCAGTTGAACGCAGTCGTGAGCATCTCACGCGTGTAAGCCTGAGGAGGAACGTTGCCGTTTGCCATGAGCGGGAAAAGCTAATGACTCAATGAGGCCACCGCAACTGAAAAACAAGATGTGGTTAAGAAATAAGCAGCCCGATCGTTCACCAAACAGAATAACTTCGACGACCAGAAATTTCGGATTTGACTCATGCGATGTGGATTCATATGTTGATTCGAGCGAACATAGAGACATGAGCAGCACGATTTTACTTTTTGGCGGAAATTCTGAGGAAAAACTCGTATCGGTCGCATCGGCGC
>DATLHP010000187.1:0-2428 GCA_035539835.1 Bdellovibrionales bacterium | reverse complement strand
TCGTTCGACGCGGATCTGTTTTCGCGATCGGAACCAAGTCGTGCAGCCAAGCAGCCGGAACAACGACTTCCGCGCGGGCGCCTTCTTTGCGAGCTAGTTTTTTGGCCGTTCGGACGACGCGCTGATAATGAGTGATGTCGTGGCCGGGATCTTTGATGTCGCGAATTGATTCTGCAACTCGCGACTCGAATTTCTTCTCAAAGGCTTTTAGATCAAGAGCACTCATTGCTCATCAAAGCGCCAAGCAACCGCAGCGCTGATGTAGCCAAAGGCATCTTTAATGTTCGTGCCGATTTCGGCGAAGTAGCTGATGTTTTTCATGTCGATCAAAGTCAGCTCGGCACCGCCAACGAGTTGAAGCGGAACAGTCGTTTCGCCGTCCATCGTCGTCCAATTGACAGGAATCGATCCGTACGGAGTCACATCGCCAATTTCAGTTTCAAAACGTTTTGAAATGAGGGGGCTGAAGCGGAAAGTGAATGCCGTCTCGCCTTGAACGCGGGCGAGAAGGATTCCTGCTTCGCCACCGATGGCCGGTTGGTTTTCGACATCTGGGAATGGAACCCATTTGTACATTCCACCAATTTGATAATCGACTTTTCCGAAACCCAAGATCGCACGCGCGCTTGTTGATTCAGAAAGGCCGATATCGAATCTTCCGACGGCGTTAACGCCTTCGAAGTTTGTCAGAATAATTTGCGGCTCAAGGCTTGCCTGATAAGTGCCTGGATTAATGACTTCACCAGTATCGATGACCGACAGGTAAGCATGAGACGGGTTGGCCATGAAGAGCGAACAAAGTCCTGTAAGAACACTGAGCTGAATACGACGCGAAATCATGGACCCTCCAAGAGTCAAAAAGACGATCTCTCATTTGTACCTGTCGAGTTTGGACTCGTGCCAGCATTGACAAGGTGTTCTAAAGCCCGGACATTGTGAGTTGTGCGCAAACTCAGCCTTGCGATCATCTGCCTCAATGAAGCCCAGAATATCGAACGGTGTATTCGATCGGTGCCGTTTGCCGACGAAATCATCGTTCTCGATAGCGGCAGCACCGACGACACCTTGGCGATTGCCAAGAGCCTTGGCGCGAAGACCTACAACGAAGAATGGCGCGGTTTTCGGGCCCAAAAACAGCGCGCAACTGAACTTTGCACGAATGACTGGGTTTTATCGCTCGACGCCGACGAAGCTCTGAGCGAAGAGGCACAAAAAGAGGTCAACGAACTCTTCGAATCACCCGTCGAACTGAATCAATTCGATGGCTACGATTTTCCAAGAAAGTCTTGGAATCTTGGCCGATGGATCACGCACGGCGGCTGGTATCCCGATCGCCAGCTCAGACTCTACAATCAAAAACGGGCTCAATGGCGGGGCGGGGAGCGCGTTCATGAACGCGTCTACGCCGAAAAAGTCGGAAATCTTACGCAGCCGATTTTGCATTGGCCGTTTCCCACTCATTCAGAGCAGGTCGCAACGAACAATCGCTACTCATCACTTGGTGCTGAAGAACTCTATGCGCGCGGTAAACGCTTCTCGCTCGCGAAGCTGATCTTTAAGCCCTGGTCCAAATTCATGGAGACCTACTTCATAAAGCTCGGCTGTTTGGACGGAATGCCGGGTTTCATTATCTCAGTTGGAGCCGCTTATTCGGTCTTCTTGAAGTTCGTAAAGCTCTGGGAAATCGAAAAATCTAAAAAGTGATCGCCTGAAGTCTCAAGTTGAGACGCAAGCTTCAACGCGATTTTACCGAAACGTTAGGTATGCGCATTCTAACGTGTTTTTTCATCCTCTTATTCTCGGTACTCACCTACGCGTCTAACGACGTGAGTTGCGAATGCGAAAACACCAGCTGCGGCCCCTGTGAAATCGAAGTCGGCACAAGCTTCTACTCAGCCAAATGCGGCCCGTCTGAATCGCGCGTGAAATCGTGCAAAAAACCAACGTGCCAGGCTATCGAAAACCAGCGCCAGTGTTTGGCCGATCTCAGTAATAAGGTCAACGCAACACCAGCGCAATCAGTGAACACAGCCGAAGCCGACAGAGCTCCGGCATCGACAGCGCAAGCCATACGCGCAGGTTCCATTGAAGACGCCGTTGGCGATGTTAAGATCGCGGGCAGAAAAAATCTTCGTCGTGGCGACGTCGTCAACATTGGTGATCGCATCGAAACCGGTCCTGCTGGTAAAGCTCGAATTCGTCTCGAAGACGGATCAAAACTCATGATCGCATCGTCGTCACAAGTCATCATCGACACGATGGATATCGATGCCGCACAAAAGAAACGTCGAATCGCGATGAGTCTTCTTTCGGGTAAAGTTCGAAACCGCGTCGAGAAATACCCTGATCAAGGGAATGCGTTCGAAGTAAAAACAAGAACAGCCGTCGCCGGCGTTCGCGGAACCGATTTCGTGACGAGCTTCGACGC
>DATLHP010000186.1:0-5028 GCA_035539835.1 Bdellovibrionales bacterium | reverse complement strand
GACAGGTCTGGACGAGGTGAGGAATGCTCTTCGTCTTTGCGAGGGACGGCAATCTTAGTTTTGATCTTCTTGTGTGCGTATGGGCCGAGTATCCGAACTACGCTCTGGCAGGAGTCGTTTACGAAGAAAAGACAGACAGTGGCTGCTCGATAGCTCTCGAATACACGAAATCTTGCGAGACGCGTGTTCGATGTAAGAACCCAGGCGTCTGCCCATTCTAAGGGAGTGCGACAAAACGTCCGGCTTTATCGGAAACTACACTCAACGGCAGCGAGAGGGTGTGAGACAGCTTTTCCGATGGAGGTTTTATGGAACCAACGAAGCTTCAGATGAAAAAGCTATTGAGCAAGAATGACATTAAGCAGTTCATGCCGATCATTAACAAAGAATTCTCTGATCTCAGCGATGCTCAGCTCAAAAGAAAAATTACTCGCGCCAGAAGGCAGCGAGATAAGTACCGAGATCTCGCACGCAGACAACGGCTCGTCGCTAAACGAAGGTCAGGCTCGGTCGAAGGTGCAAAACGAACGCTCGTCATTGCATCGATCTTCGACAAATTCTTGGATGCGACTCAGAGAAAGCTGAAAGCGAGAAAGAAACCTCGTGTTTTGAAGAAAGCCAAAAGAGGAGCTAGCGCCAGAGCGCGTTTTCATGTCGAGGCTTCCCCAGAACGCAGAATGCGTTCTTCGGCAAAGCGGGCATCCGCGATCAGCCGCGCTTCGCGAGCGAAACGGAAGGCTGGCCATATTCGCAAGACGCCTTCCCGGCGGATTGTCGTGCATCAAGCTGCTGCGCACAGACGCCAGCAGGCGAGAAAAGATGCGCACTGATTTCAGGCCGCAATAGCGTCGAAATATCGCTTGAGTGAATTGTAGAGAGCGTCGAAGGCTCTTGGGTCGTCGAGACCCTTGAGCATTCCGTAAAATCCTTCATGTGCCATGACGATGAAGTGCGCGGTTTGCCGTGTGTTCACGTCGCTCTTAATCAAGCCGTCTTTTTTAGCTCTCTTCAGATGCTTCTCGGTTTCATCAATCCAAAGCTTCAAGGCCGTATTGAGTCGCTTTCTGAAGCCGGCATCGACAGGTGACATCTCTTGAACGAGGTTGTTGAGCGGGCAGCCGAGACGTAGGTGAGCGGGGTCAGATTTACCGATCAGCTCTTGTAGCTGTTTTAAAATACCTTCGAGTGGGTTCTCGAATTGATCGAGCGGTTTGATCCAGCGATCAATAATCATCGGCGAAATCACATCTTCAACCAGCGCGTAGCCAAGATCGAGTTTGGTCGGGAAGTGGTGATAGAAAGCACCCTTGGTCATCGACGTCTTCTTGACGATGTCGTCGATACTCACACCCTGAAATCCATGCGAGAAAACTTCAAAAAAAGCAGCGTCCAAAATCTCTTTTCGAGATCGCTCTAAGTCTCTGGTTTTCTTGGCGGCGGGACGTTTTGAACTCATGCATCTAGAATATCGGAAACGACTCGGATTGACAACATACTAATTAGTATGTAAAGTGAAGCCACTTAACTCATCATAAGAGGTGATCTGTGTTTTTGAAGGTCGGCGCTGCCCTGGTTGTCGTTATCGGACTCTTTCTCATCTTCGTTTCTACACGCGAAGGAAAATTCAGATACGAGCGCAGTGGTGTGATCGCAGCGTCACCAGAACAAATCTTTCCGTACATTAGTGATTTCAAAAAAGGTGCTGAGTGGTCTCCCTATGAAAAAGTGGATCCGGCGATGAAGAAGACCTTCAGCGGTCCCGAGGCTGCTGTTGGTTCGGTGATGGAGTTCGACGGAAATGCCGACGCCGGCTCCGGCAAACTCGAAATTCTTAAGATAGTTCCAAACGAACTTGTCGAAATTCGACTGACAATGTTGAAGCCCATTCATGCCGACAATATCGTTGAATATCGCCTCACTCCTGAGGCTAGTGGCACGAAGTTCACTTGGGCGATGCATGGAGATGGTGGATTTTTCGGAAAGCTCATCAATGTTTTCATCGATTGCGAGAAAATGGTCGCTGGCCAGTTCAGCGAGGGAATCGCAAATCTAAAAGCTGTCGTCGAAAAAGGAGTGAAGTAATGCAACGAATTTACCCATGCATTTGGCTCAACAATCAGGCTGACGAGGCAGCGAAGCTCTACACGAGTACTTTCGAAAATTCTCGTATCGGAAAAGTTACTCATTACGGCGAGTCAGGTGCTGATGTTTCTGGGATGCCGAAGGGCTCGGTTCTGACCGTCGATCTTGAAATCGCCGGTTGTCATGCTCAATTGCTAAATGGCGGCTCTTACTATCAGCAGACACCGTCTGTTTCTCTATTCGTTACGTGCGGTTCGAAGGCCGAAGTCGACAAAATCTTTGGGCGACTATCGCCTGGCGGAAAAGTTTTGATGGAGCTTGGCGAGTATCCATTCAGTCAGCGCTACGTCTTTTTCTCAGACAAATTCGGCGTGCACTGGCAGCTGATGTTCGAAGAGGGTGCAAACCAAAAAGTCATTCCGTCGATCATTTTCGGTGGTGATAAAAAGGGTTTCGGCGCAAAGGCCGTCGACTTCTATCTTTCACTCTTCAAGAACTCACGAAAGCTTGTGGACGAGCGGTACAAAAAAGGCGAGGGCGGCAAAGAAGGCTCTGTCAAACACGCTAGACTTTCTCTTGATGGATCAGAGCTCGTCATCATGGATAGTGGTCACGATGCACCGATGACTTTGAATGGTGCGATCTCTCTCGTTGTTACTTGTAAAGACCAGGCCGAAGTCGATCGTTTCTGGGATGCGATCAGAAAGGCCGGCAAAGAAGTTCAATGTGGCTGGATCGAAGACGAATTCGGAGTCTCATGGCAAATCGTACCTGCCGGGCTCGAGTCGATACTCTATAGCTCTGATGCGGAAAAATCAGAGCGAGCAACGGCGGCCATGCTGCAGATGAAGAAACTCGATATCAACGTACTCAAACGAGTCTACGCCGGCGCGTAGCTTATCAAAGGCGTTCGCAAACCACGTCGGTTTCGAGGTTGAGCGGAAGAATCGATAAGTGAGAAGGTCCGTTCGCGCGGACCGCTAGCTCGATTTTATCGCTCCAAAAATAGAGAGCCTCAGCGTTTTCTTGAGCGGAGATTCGATAAGTATAATTTTGGAATCGCTTGGTTTCTGTCCGTCCTGTTGCGACGGCAGCGAGGGCTCCGTTTTCTGCTCGGAAGATCGCGACGCGCACTTCTGCATTGATGCCTGTGCAGACCATGATTTTAGTTCCGGCCGATGCCAAAGAACCCGAAAGAAGAAGTGCGGCGAATGTTAAGAATGCTCTCATTAAAGACCCCTGAAATTGTTCAACTCCCTAAGCGTATAGAGGGCGATGCTGGAGTGTGCAAGAGAGGTGTGCCGTAGAGGGGGAGTGACGGTGAATTTTTCACCTTTTTGAGACGAAACTAAAAACGCGATCGGAAATCCGATCGCGTTTTTAGTTAAGGACGAAAATCACCTCGTCCAGACGAGGTGATTTCTCTTACTGACCGGTCAATTCCATCTTCGCAATCGTTTGCAATTGCATGTTTGATGTTCCTTCGTAGATCTGGCCGATCTTGGCGTCGCGCCAGAATTTTTCGACAGGGTATTCGCGGGTGAAACCGTTGCCACCGAAGAGATCGATCGCCAACGACGAGATCTTTTCAGCTGCGCGTGACGAGAAGAGTTTCGCCATTGCGGCTTCTTCGATGAATGGTTGGCCTGCGTCTTTCAAGCGTGCCGCATTGTAAACCATCAAGCGTGCGGCTTCGAGTTGTACGCGCATTTCTGCGAGTTGGAACTGAACACCTTGGAACGACGCAATTGGTTTTCCGAATTGCTCGCGGCCTTGGATGTATTTCTTTGTCGCTTCGTAAGCACCTTGTGCGATGCCGACCATTTGCGCGCCGATACCGATGCGGCCTTCGTTCAATGTCTCGATTGCGATCTTATAGCCTTTGCCGACTTCACCGAGGATGTTGTCTTTTGGAACTTCGCAGTTCTCGAACAACAACTCGCATGTCGAAGATGCGCGGATACCGAGTTTATCTTCTTTTTTGCCGACGGTGAAACCTTTGAAGCCGCGCTCAACGACAAAAGCAGTGATACCTTTGTAGCCAGCCGCCGGGTTCATGTTTGCGAAGACGATGAAGACGCCGGCTTCGTTACCGTTTGTGATCCAGAGTTTTGATCCATTCAAAACCCATTTGTCGCCTTTGTCTTCAGCGCGAAGTTTCAAGGCGAATGCGTCTGATCCTGACGTCGACTCAGAAAGCGCGTAAGCGCCGACATGGGTGCGGGCGAGCATTGCGAGATACTTTGTTTTGATCGCCTCTGAGCCCCAACGAATGAAGGCGTTGGTGACGAGCGTGTTTTGTACGTCAACGAGAACCGAAACCGATCCGTCAACGCGACCGAGTTCTTCGACAGCGAGGCAGGCCATAAAGAAGCTTCCGCCTGTACCGCCATATTTTTCAGGGCTTTCGACGCCCATGAGTCCCATCTCGAAAAGTTTTGGAAGAAGCGACTTATCGAGTTCGGCGTGCTCGTCCATTTTCGTGACGAGTGGCTTGATTTCGCCTTCGGCGAATTCACGAATCGCGTCGCGGAAAGCGAGTTCATCTTCAGAAAGGGTAGTGATAGCGGGGCGTGCGTCTTGTGCTGACATGTCAAATCTCCTGATTCCCGGGATTGCTCAAGATGAAGGGTTCATTGTAAGGTCGTCAAGAATCAATCCGAAGGAAGACAGATGGATCGCATCATTCGAGTGCTCGTCGCAAAACCAGGGTTGGATGGCCACGATCGGGGCGCCAAAGTCGTTGCCCGGGGCCTTCGCGATGCTGGTTTTGAGGTCATTTACACCGGTCTTCACCAAACCCCAGAAATGGTGGTGACGGCGGCTTTGCAAGAAGACGTCGATGTGATCGGCCTGTCGATCCTCTCGGGCGCCCACGTGCCGCTGGTGACGGCGATTCAAGATCTGATGAAGAAACAGAAGGTCGAAACACCGATTTTCGTAGGC
>DATLHP010000185.1:0-22639 GCA_035539835.1 Bdellovibrionales bacterium | reverse complement strand
TTCGAACTCCGTTATCAAAACTATTCAGACAAAGTCAGCACGGGAACTCGCAACCTCGATCTCGTGGTCGCAGGCTTTGGAATTGGGCTCTTGATATGAAGTCTCTGACTCTTTTCGCATTCACCCTCGCACTGACCCTTGCCGGTTCAGCTGCGCAAGCGGCGAAGCTCAGCGTGACCGAAGCGCAAGCGCGCCACCTTCAGATCCTGAAGGCGGCGACGGCGAAGAACGCTTCAAAAACGCTGACTTCATTGATGGCGCTCGAGACTGAAGACATGGCGATCGCTGAAAAAGATCGCGTAAGAATGTCGATCGGTCGTATTCGCTATGAAACAGGCGATTTCGATGGCGCGATTGCAGCGTACGCGAAAGTCACTCGTGGTGGTGGAAGTTATCTGACAGCAGCTGAAGAGACGGCTTGGGCGGAATTCCGTCGCGACCGTCCCGAGGCTGCAATTGCAAAGCTTCAAACCGTCACATCACCGGCGTTCAAAGACGTAACAACGTCTGAGCCATGGTTCTTACTGGGTCTGGCTCAACTTCGTGTTTGTGATTTCAAAGCTCTCTTCAAGACGATCGACGACTTCAAAGGTCGTTACGGCGAGAAGGTAAAGAAGCTCGAGTCTGCGAAGACGGTTGCGTCGAAAGCAGAGCTCGAAGAGATCGGCCAATCAGTTCAGAAATTGAATATCGTCGAAGCAGAAGCAATCCAGCTTCTTTATCTCGACGAAAACGGCAAACCTCGCAAGGGTTCTGCACCAGCAATCGCAAAAGACTCTGAACAGCTGAGCTTTCCGCAGGTCGAAGGCGATGAGTTCTGGCTCGACGAACTCGAAGGATTTCGCGTCACGCTCAAGGGCTGTGCGCGTAAAGGACCTTCGCAGGTCGCGACAAAAGGGGGATCGAAATGAAAACCATGAATCGAATTGCGATGGGTATTGCCCTGGCAGTATTCGCTACAGGTTGTGCGCAACCGACAAATCCTCGTCAAATGCCGAAAGCGAATACCTTCGGAACGGCGAAGGCGAAGACAATGGTTCAAAAGACTGAAATTCTTGTCCCGAAAGCCGATATCCTTTTTGTGATTGATGACTCGGAAAGTATGGCGACGCATCAAGAAACATTGAAAGCGAATATCGATCGCTTTGTCTCCGGCTTCGGACAAAATCATCAGTTGGACTTTCAAATCGGAGTCGTTTCAGTTTTCGATTCGAAGCGATACGGATCTGTCGTTACGGAGTTCTACCCTAAAGGTAAGCTGCGTCCTTTGTTGGATGCTTCAAGAAATCCGCTCAAAGGTGCTAGCTTTGTCACGCGAGCTGAAGGCTTTGTCGAAGTCCTCGGTGAAACATTGAAGATCGGTGTGACTCCTCGCTTTAAGAAAGACGAAAAGGGAAACATTCTTCGCGACGCCAAACGCAATAAGATCGATGGCGGAGGGCCAGAGTACGAAGAGATCTTCTCTCCAATGCTTGCGGCTGTCGATGGACGCAATCCTGGTTTTATTCGTCCAGATGCCCATCTTGCGGTGATCATCATTACGGACGCAGAAGATTCGACGCCAGAAATGGATCCTTCCGATGCATATACAGAACTTCTGAAGGCGAAGGGCGGCAACTCTGAGATGGTTTCCACTTATGGAATCCTCGCTCTCAAGGGATGCGAGGCCGATCCAGGAATCAAAGATGCGGGCCAAGTCGAGCCGATCAAAATCATCGATTTTTTGACAGAGGCCGGTGGCGCTGGTTTCAGCTTGTGCGACAAAGACTACGGCACAAAGCTCGAGAGCGTCGGTCAGCAGATTCAAGAGAAAGCTGGAAAAGATCTTGTGATTTCTCTTCCTAGCAAACCTGATTGGTGTGCAGCAGTTGATGCCACAGAGGTACAGTTGAAAGCACAACCATGCATTCCACTAACGGTTTTCTTCAAGAACGCCAAAGGTGAAGAAGAAGTGTTGGAGGGCTGGAAGTATGATTCCGGCAACAACGCGATCTTTATTCGGGCCGAAATCCTTGAAAAGATCGATTCGGGTGCCGTTCGATACGAATACACTGCGATCAACGGAAAGCTGATCGGAACTAAATACGTCGTCCCGTACTACAACTAAGAAATCTGTCCGATTCTAACGAGGTTCGTGCCACGCACATCCGCGATCACACGAACCTCGCGATTCCAGGCGATCGACTTGATCGTCATCAAGTGATCGCGATCATGCTTATCGCCGGATTTCACGAGTAGGTAAGCGAAGCCAGAAGGCTTCAAAGAATTCACCACTCCACTCACCAAATCTTGAAAGCTAGCATCCATAAAAAAGCGAGCACGCGTTTTCACAGGCTCTGCGGTCAAAGATCCTTCACTTGAATGAAAGTAGGGAGGATTGGCGATCACGAGATCGTACTTCGCTGCAAAGACGGGAGCCGCGAGCTCGCGATAGTTGTCTTGAATAAACCGAAACTCACCCGACCCACGAGCTGCGCGCACCGTCTCTGCGTTTCGAGCAAAGTGCGGCTGAAACACAGACTGAACTTCTAGAAAATCGATGTGTGCAATGTCGGTCCGATGAAATGCCAGTTCAAAACCAAACACACCGCAGCCAGCACAGACATCAAGAACTTTGAGGTCCGCACTGAGATCAGAGGGCAGATCCTGCGCGATCACCCAAGGCGCAATCACAGAGTCCTGACAAAAATGATATTCGTCAGGCTGCGAGTATTCGTATGTGAATCCACTTTCAACTGTCACGAGCGCGTTTGTCCTTCTGTCGGGGCAAGGTGTCAATGCCATTACATTATCCTGCATCCGTGACATGTGTTCCGACCGACCATCGAGGTCGATCGGGCGAAAGTCCGAGAACAAAATGAAATTCCAAAAGCTCTAATCCCAAAAAAATTAAATCGCTCTAAAAATTTCCCCCTGAAATGCAGGGATGCATTTCAGGCAACGCTCTCATGGATGGAAAGATTCCGCGCCACCAAAGATTGGTATGATCGAAGTCCAAAGTGGCCACGCGAAACAAAACAAGATTTTACCGCCCCCAGGGAAGGTAAATCTAATCTTAATATTCACCTCGTCCGGACAAGGTAGTTAAATACAATTAATTTATATGATGCAAAGTTGCGATTGCCTGTCGTTGAGTATCGGGCAGGGTAAAATAAAAAAGGGAGCCTTGCTGGCTCCCTTTCGTTCTTCTGGTGATGGCCTCGCTGCCAATCTCGCGGATCAACTACTCTGTCTTAATCTCAGTCCACAGACGGTCGTAGAGGCGAGTTGCGTCGCCGACGTCGTGGATCGATTCGAGCTTGCCCATCACGGCCGCAGACGGGAAGAGGCCGTTATTGGCCTGGAGCTCTTTTGACAAAGCCGCCTTTGTCGCAGTCACGACTGGGCCGCCCATGACGGTCTTAACGAACGAAGTGCTCGCCTCTTGGCTGAGAAGGAAGTTGATCAGAGCGTGCGCTGCTTCGACGTTTTTCGCTGTCTTCAGGACGACGAGGTTGTCGATCGAGCGTGTTCCGCCCTCTTCAGGGATGATGTATTCAATTTTGCTGTCTTTTTGAGCAGCCTGAAGAGCGTCGACGCTGTATGTGTGAGCGATCGCGACTTCTTTGTTAACAAGGGCATCGATCGTATCTGAGCGGAACATTTTGACGCGTGGGCGTGCTGCCTTCAGCATCTCTTTCGCTTTAGCGAGTTCAGTCTCATTGGTCGTATTGACCGAGTATCCGTTGGCCTTCAAGGCGCCAGCCGTGACTTCGCGAACGTCGTCGAGAAGAGAGATCTTACCGGCGAGCTCTTTTTTCGTGAGAACGTCTTTCCAGCCTTTGATTTCGCCTTTGTAAAGGGCGCGGTTCACCGCAATACCCGCTGTTCCCCAAGAGTATGGGAGCGAGAACTTGTTCTCTGGGTCGTAGCTTTGGTGGAGGACCGATGGATCGAGGCCCGACTTGTTCGGGATTTTCGAGTCATCCAGCGGGTTCAGGAGCTTTTCTTTGGTCATGACGTCGACCATGTAGTCACTCGGGACCGCAACATCGATACCAGAAGCGCCGGCCTGGATCTTCGCGAGAAGCTCTTCGTTCGACGAGAAGTTCGAAATCTTAAGAACGATTCCGGTCTCTTTCGTGAACTTCTCCTGCATTTCTGGGGAGATATAGTTCGCCCAGATCGCCAGGTTCACTTCTTTGGTGGCTTTTGCCTCGGGGCTGCCAGCGGCAGCATCACCCGCTTCTGGAGCGGATTTCGTGCAGGCACTGAGACTCAAAAACAATGCAGTGAGAGCAACGACTGTTCTCGACATTCTTCCCTCGATTCCTTTATATTTCGGCCGTGTTGGAAATTCGGAATATCCAGAAAAAATTCGCGAGTCAAACAGCGTTAGACGATGTTTCGCTTTCGATCGCCGAAGGTGAGTTCTTCTCGCTCCTGGGGCCCAGCGGCTGCGGTAAATCAACCTTGTTGCGCATACTGGCTGGCCTTGAAGACGCCACTTCGGGCGAAATCCTCTGGAAAGGCCGCCGGATCGATCAATTGCCGGCCCGCGAGCGCCCGTTCAACATGGTTTTCCAGAAATACGCCCTGTTTCCGCATCTTGATGTGTTCGAGAACGTCGCTTTCAGTCTGAAACTCAAAAAAGTTCCAAAAACTGAGATTCGCTCAAGAGTCGAAGAGGCTTTGGCACTGGTCAGCCTCGAGACCTTCGCAAACCGCCTCCCAGAGACGCTTTCGGGCGGGCAGCAGCAGCGTGTGGCTTTGGCGCGAGCGCTCGTCAATCGCCCGGCGTGCGTCCTTTTGGATGAGCCGCTGGGCGCTCTTGATCAAAAGCTGCGCGAAAAAATGCAGTCGGAGCTTCGCCTTCTTCAGCAACGTCTTGGCCTAACCTTCATCTTCGTTACGCATGATCAAGAAGAAGCGATGATTCTTTCGGATCGTGTGGCCGTCATGAATTCAGGGCGTCTTGAGCAGGTGAGTACCCCGCGCGAACTCTACGAAGCACCGCGCTCGTTGTTCAGTGCGCGTTTCATCGGAAGCCGCAATGAACTCTGCGCGAACCTTGTCGATCGTGCACATCCGGCCCACGTTCGCATGTTCATTCGCCCAGAGCGCCTCCGCATCCTTCCGCGTGGCGGAGCGGCTCGTTCTGGATTCAATGAACTCGAGGGTTCTGTTCAGCAAGTTCTCTTTCGCGGAGTTCGCTCAGAGATCGTGATCGCATTGGCTGACGGCTCGCATGTACGCTCAATCGTTGAGCTCGAAGCGGTCGGCGACGTCAAACTCGGTGATCGCGTCGCTCTCGAGTTTTCTCCGAACGAAGCTTTTCTGTTCTCGGAGCAAGGCATTTGAAATCGCAGGCATCCCGTCGCAGCTCGCTGTCGATGCTCGGCTGGATTCCAGTGCTCTGGTATCTCGTTTTTTTGATCGGCCCGCTCGTCTTTGTGGGGATCACTGCATTTGCAACACGCGGAACTTACGGTGGCATCGAGTGGATTTGGACGGCAGAGAGTTTCTCGCGCGCTTTTGATCCGCTCTATGCTCAGATTCTCAATCGCAGCATCTATTTGGCGCTGGGAACGACCATTGCCTGTGGGGTTCTGGGATTCCCGATGGCGCTCGCGATGGCGACCGCGCCGCGTGCGACGCGCTCGACGTTGGTGTTCTTGCTCGCGATTCCATTTCTTACGAATCTCGTTATTCGCATTTGCGCGCTAAAGGTTTTCACAGGCTTTGAAGGACCGCTGGCGATGGTGCTGACGATTTTTGGCGTGGATTTCGATCCTTATCAGCTCTCGCAAAATCGGCCACTCGTCATTTTCGGAATGGTTTCGACTTATTTGCCATTCATGGTGTTTCCACTTTTTGCTGCGCTCGAAAAATTCGATTTCTCGCTTCTCGAAGCGGCTCAAGATCTCGGGGCGACGTTTTGGCAATCGATGCGCAAGGTTCTGCTTCCAATCTTGAAGCCTGCGATGATCTCGGGAAGTCTTCTCGTCTTCATTCCTGCAATGGGTGAGTTCTTGATCCCGGATCTCTTGGGTGGAGCGAAAACAATGCTTGCCGGGAATCTCATCTCAGAGCAGTTCTTGAAAGCACGCGATTGGCCGTTTGGTTCTGCGCTATCGGCACTTCTTATGATGAGTCTTGGTCTCTTTGTCTTTTTCGTTCGCTTCTTCTCGCGTGAACAGAAAGAGGCGAAGTGAACGAGCGCACTCGGCCGCAAGCTCCGGCGCTGATTCGAATCATTCTTCCGGCAGCGTTGATTGCGCTTTATCTTCCGCTTGTGGTGATGGTTGCGGGTTCTTTTTTAGAGCGAGTGGATGGTTCAAGCCGCTTCAGCCTTCGCTGGTATCACGAGTTAGCGCATGATCCCGTTTTGTGGGGAGCGCTCGGTCGCAGTGTGACCATCGCATTTTCATCGGCAGCACTTTCGACAGTCCTCGCTATCCTTGGTTCACTGGCGCTTGAACGTTGGGTCTTCAAAGGGCGTTGGCCGCTTCGAATTCTTTCGACGATCAGTCTTATGCTTCCGGAACTCGTTTTGGCTCTTTCACTCTTGTCGTGGTTTTCGGTTCTGCACATGCAGCTGAGTTTGGTGACTGTTGCGATTGCACACATCACGTTGACTCTGCCGTTTGCGATTTTTGTTGTCGGCGCGCGATTACAAACGATGGAAGGCAGTCTCGAAGATGCCGCTCGTGATCTTGGTGCTGGCGAATGGCAGGTTCTCACACGCGTCACTCTGCCGCTCTTGGGGCCGGCGATCGTGACGGCATTCTTGCTCGCATTTCTGCTTTCGTTCGACGACTTTTTGGTGACGTTCTACACGAACGGGGCGGGCGGAGATACTTTGCCTGTGAAGCTCTACTCACTGATGAAAACAGGGCTTTCACCGAAGCTTCAAGCGCTTTCGACGATCATGCTGTTGTTGTCAGTCGTGATGGTTATTATGCTCGTCAAACTTCAGCAAAAAAACCGCTCTGAAGCTTAAGCCTGTAATAAAGTCTCTATCGACAAGCCAATAGCCATTCCCACGCCTGCCTCCGAAATTATACGGCAGCTCTGCTGGTCCATAGACTGCAATCGTTCTCACGCGATGAAGAAGCTCATTGTTGTAACAGTATTAGGATTGTCGCTCTGGTTACTGCTAGCACAACGAAACGAGCAATCTTCAATCCGGCCTGAGCCGCAGGCTCAAGTTTCAGATGAATCGATGTCGCCTGACTTGAGCACAGTCCAAATGTCTATGCCTGAGCTTTCAGAGCCGGAGCTTTTGACGGCACAAGAAGTTGCCTACACCAAGGCATTGCACGATCTGTTCAGTGAAATGCCTTCGGCAAAACCACCTTCGATCGACGACGACACGCACTTTGTTTCTGAGACTGAGCTTGAAGAGGGCGCGGTCCTTGCGCGAATTCGGACGCTCGCATTGACGCATCCACAGTACAAATCAGCGACACAAAAAGTTTATTCAGAATGCGCAGAGCATACTGCTTTCGGTAACTCAGTTCGCGCCATGTGTTTTTATCGTAGCCTCGAGCTCGCAACCGAACTTGGCAATGCAGAGAAGATCATTAGCCTCAGTGTTCCACTCGATATCCGTGAACTTGCATCCAAACTTTTGGAGTCTACGTGAAGAGGTTTTCAGCTTTGGTAGTCACGGTTTTGATTGCGGCGTCGGCAAACGCCAAGCTCGAATTTGCGAAGACCGTAACTCCTGAACTCAAGCAAACTCTGACAGATGACATGCTGGCTCTCGCGCAAAGTCGAATCCCTGGAGACGCAAAGCTTAAACAGCTAACGGGTGCCGCGTCGACAGACGGGCTTGGTCTTTTGAACTGGATTGATAACCGAGTGAACTACATCATTCCGGATGGCCTCGATATGCAAAAAGACGTCGTCCCAATCGGTCCTCACGTTTATGAAAACACAGGAACCCCTGATCTTGAAGACGGGAAGACGACAGATGGCGCTGCTGCCATGGTGGTGATGTCGAATGTGAGCGGCGGTCTCTATCTCGGTGGAAAAGATCTTTCATTTCTGTTTGGTCTCAAAATCGATGGCAAAGTCATTCCAATCACTTCGCCTAGAGTCGGAATCTTGATGATTGGTCCGGGTTTAACCGGATCAAAGAAAGCCAAATCGGCTCCGAGCCCATTGGCAGCTCGGTACTTGCGGCAGTCGGTTCTGATGCACGAAGCGAGACACAGTGACGGACGAGGGAAGTCGTTGGCTTTTGCGCATGCTGTCTGCCGTTCGGGTGATTACGATGGATACAATGCCTGTGACGCGAACTCGAATGGTCCTTACACTATTGGCGCACAATTCTTGAAGATGGTCGCGGCTCAATGCGCGGACTGTACGCCGGCAGACAAAGAGTGGTTACAAAAAGCTTCCCTCGACAGCTTTGCCCGTATCATTGCGCCTAAGTCTCGTCTTTCAACGTCAGATGAGGCCACTGCGAGTGTCATATCGACGTACAAAACACTCATCGATATCTGCGAAAAATCGAATGTCTGCGTCGCTACGACAGTCGAGGGTTATCGATCAAAGATTCGAATGCTTCAGGGTCAAGGCGCTCAAGCCGCTCAAGCCGCTAGCGCTCCGGCTCCTTCGATGGACGCGACGCCTGAAGGAAAATTCGATACAGTTTCTAGAGATGAAACCTGGAAGAGCGTTTTGGCTCTAAAAGCTAAAGCGAAGTAAGTCGCCATCCTTGGCTTCGATTGCATTGCCGTTGGCATCCGTGCCAATCGGTTTCATCGCCAGAGCACGGTACGAATTCAAAGTCGTCCGGCTTCTCGTCTTGCCGGCGTGATCTCTAGCGAATTCTCCAGTTTCAAGAAGATGTTTGATCACCGCACTCGGAGTCCTTAGCTCTGGGTGTGATGCTTTGACTAAAACCGCGACGCCCGTCGCGAAGGCCGTCGCTTGCGATGTTCCCGTCATGTATCCATGTTCGCCACCGGGAAGAGTTGAAAAGATGTCTTCACCGGGGGCTGCGATATCGACCGTGTTTTCACCCCAATTGCTCGATGGAAGTACCTGTGCGCGAGGGTCGATCGCTGTGACAGAAAGAATATTCGGAAGAAGATAGTCAGCCGGATAGTAAGAGCGCTTATCCGAATCTGATTTTTCGTTACCGGCAGCGGCGACAAAAAGAATCCCGGCTTCAGAGGCTTCGCTGATCGCATCATATTCTTCGCGACTGGATGCGAGGCCACCGCCAGAGTAGTTGATGATGTCAGCTCCCATTCGAACCGCGTATCGAATGGCATTCACTGTGTTGGTCAGTGGGTTTTGATTCGCAGATTTCGGATCAAAGTATTTGAGGATCATCAAGCTGACCTCGGGAGCTACGCCTTGAAGACTTGGCCCGTTGGCGCCGATGATGCCGGCGATATGGGTGCCATGACCGTGTCGATCGCTAATGTCGTCGTCGTTATCAACAAAATTCCATCCATGGATATCGTCGATGAGACCATTCCCATCGTCGTCGATTCCGTTCGGCGCTTCTTTCGGATTTGTCCAAAGGTTTGCTTTGAGATCGGGGTGATTCATATCGACGCCCGTGTCGATGATGGCGACCACGATCTTTTTGTTTCCGCGCGTGAGCTTCCAAGCTTGATCAGAGTCGAGTTTGCGAAGCCCCCAGTTCCACGATGCTCTTACTTTGTAGTTCTGTTCTGGTTTTACTTCATTCGGTGCAATCGTCGCAGCTGTGTTTGTCGAAGTGACGGCGGCGATGACGGCGAGACCAGTGAGGGCAGCGTAGGCAGAGAGTTTCATCGAGCGTACTCCTTCATCACTCCATTGCGAGTGAAGATGATTCGATCGGTTTCAATTTCTAGTTTGAGATGTTCTGGATCGCGACCGTCGCAGTACTTCGTCGCTTCGCTGATCATTCGTTGCGGCAGGGGATTGGCGTAGTTGTAGTTTTCTCGGCAGCCGTTGCGTCCGCGGAAGAGAACCGCTTGATCGCGATCGGTATTGTAGACGATGTCTTCAGAGCTTTGATCGGGATAAGAGATTTGCGTGAGATTATGAAGGGAGTCGTAAGTGAAGCGGTAGGTGTTTGTCCAAGAGTTCAGCGCGCGGGTAAGATCGAGACCTTGATAGTCGAATTCGAGGTTGGTCCCAGTGGAGAGCTCGATTCGCCGCACTTTCCTCGCTTGGGCGTCGAACCTGAACCGCATCTTCAACCCTTCCCCAGTCGCGGCATCCTGGAGAAGGCCGCCTCGATCATATTCGAGGTTCAAACTTTTCCCCGTCGGGAACCCGATCTGAACAAGGCGCCCACTGGCGCCATCGAACACTCGGAGGCTCTTCCCTGAGCCGCGTACGACATACGTGTCATCGATACGTTGGACGGATTGGCCGAGTGTTAATTGAGTTCGACGATCACATTCTTGAAGAGCGAGATTCGGAAGAATGATTTCAGCCTCAAGAGGTGAGCACCATCCGTATCCGAAGATCCCGTTATGTGTTGAGCGACTTGAGTAGGTACGAGTGAGTTGCACACCGTTTTGATCAAGATCGATCCATTCTGATTCGAAAGCTGAAGTCAGAAGGTCAACTCTCGCATTGGCAACCGAGATCATGAGTGAGAGAGCGAAGAGAAAGACAAGAACAGTGAAGGCTTTGCGTCTGTGATTCATACCCAACCCCCTGTGCAAGCGGTCTGCCGACACGGCGAGTGGGTTTCAGGGGTGCTCGCTGTTACGAGCAGTACCGATTGTATGTCATGGTTACGAGGGTGTTAGCCCGGTGACATGAGTTCGAACGTTAGACAGCGAAATTCTCAGAATGAGACGGCCTATTCGTTTTGGTGAGAGCTGGGTGCCAGCTACTGACATTTGGTTTCTAGACACCTGGTTTGCTCGACTGTAAATTCATTCTATGAACAATCTATTTCTTATTTTAGTTTCGAGCCTCTTGGCTCTCCCTCTCCACGCAAATGAAATCGCGCTAACATTCGACGATGCACCCAGAGGCGACGAACTTATCTATTCGGGAGTCGAAAGAACCCAGAAGATTATCGATGTCTTAAAGCAGCACGGTATTCAGACGATGTTTTTTGTTAACACCAATCGATTTCCCCATGCGAAAGGTGCCGAAAGAATAGCGGCATACTCGAAAGCTGGGCATCTCATTGCCAATCATACCCATTCGCATCTTCAACTCAAAGATGCGCCAGTCAAAGCCTTCTTAGAAGAAATCGATAGAGCCGATAAGCTTTTAAGACCGTTTCCAACATTTAGACCGTGGTTTCGATTTCCTAATCTCGGTGAAGGGACATCTGTTGAAATTCGAGATCACGTTCGAAATCACCTGAAGCAAAAGGGATATCGAAACGGATACGTGACAGTGGATAACCATGATTATTTTATCGATGATCAGGTACAGGCCGCTTTAAAGAATGGCCAAAAGGTCAACCTAGATAAAGCATGCGAAATGTTAGCTGATATCATGTGGGACGGAATTAAATTTTACGATGAGGTCGCTCAAAAACACCTCGGTCCGGTACGACATGTTCTTCTCATGCACGAGAATGATATCGAGGCTCATTGTTTAGACAAACTCATCTCGCACATTCATGCGAAGGGCTGGAAAGTCATTTCTCCTGAAGCAGCCTTTAGTGATCCTGTTCTCAAAAATGAACCTGATACACTTTATTTAAACCAGGGTCGCATTGCGGCTATTGCCCATGCGAAAACTGGAATTAAGTATATTTCTCCGTGGCTCAGTGGCGGCGCACTCAAGACGGAGTTCGAGAAAAGACAAATCGTCGAAAAGTAATTACTAGTCCCTGTTTACGCGACTTGGCTCAAGCCCGCATGCGGCTTCGCGAGCGTGTAGCGGTTGCGGCCGCCATGCTTCGAGGCGTAGAGAGCCTCGTCTGCGCGCTTCAGCCAGCGGTCGGTCGTTTCTCCGTCGAGCAGCTGGGCTAGGCCCATCGAAACTGTAAAGCGAAGTTCCATGTTCTTTTCGATGAAGACGTCTTTGCGGATGCGTGCCTGCAGGCGCTCGGCAAGCGTTACCGTATGTTCGATTGTGTGATTCGGTAGAACGATCGCGAATTCTTCGCCACCGATACGCGCAACGAAATCACCTTCACGGATGAAGACGTCTTGAACGAGCTTTACACATTCTTTCAAGATGAAATCGCCCGTGTCGTGACCGTAGTTGTCGTTGATCTTCTTAAAGAAGTCGATGTCGAGCATGATCATCGAACACGGAATGCCCGACAACGTGTATAGCTGATGTTGTTCTTTGAGTTGCTCGTCGAAGCTGCGGCGGTTGTAAGCGCCAGTCAAGTGATCCATACGCATCGTGCGATCGGCTTCGACCAACTGCTTTTTGACGACGTCGAGATTCTTTTTGACGGCGCGAACGCGTTTCGTGCGGCGCTCTTCTTTCTTGGCGTGTTGGCTGACGTAGACGTTGATGAATTCGCGCGACTTCTGACGGAGCAGTGGAATCGAGTCAGCCTCGACAGCTTCTTTCAAATCGCGAAGAGTTGCATCGAG
Source organism: Bdellovibrionales bacterium (assembly GCA_035539835.1). Lineage (GTDB taxonomy): Bacteria > Bdellovibrionota > Bdellovibrionia > Bdellovibrionales > JAMPXM01 > DATLHP01. The sequence goes on along the minus strand of DATLHP010000185.1, from coordinate 10,118 downwards.
AACGCGATCATCGGTTTTCTCTTGAGCCGCGTCTTCGCTGAGTTGTCCGACGAAATCCCAAACGATGCCCTTGAAATCTTCGAACGTCTTGCGCAAGAACGAATACTCAGCGGTCTTGTAGGACATGAAAAACTGACGGAAGCGGAAGAGAACGTCTTCGAGATTCTCTTTGTCAGCAGAAACGAGTTCTTTCGAAAATCCGTCGAGGGTTTCGCGTACTTTGCGTACAGGGTGTCCTTCGACGTCGATCAAATGCTTCGAATATGTGTCGATGATATAAAGAAGCGTTGCGCGATCTTCTGAGATCTTTGCGCTCGCTTTTTTCTTGTCTTCAGATCCGCCCCATTCGTAGTCGAGTTGGTCGATCAGCTTTTGAACCCATTGTTTCACAGCCTAGGCCTCCACGCAGAAACACACTTCTCAATCACATTTAACAATCGGAATTTCACAGCGATTTCGTGAGCCTTGAGAGCGGAACTCGACATTCAGCTTCGCGTTTGGACCAAAGTTCTGTATGACTTCGAGAGAGGTGTTCTCATGATGATGCGACAAATTTTCTCAGTACTTTATTTCGTTCTCATCTCACTCACGGTCAATGCCGCCGATCAGAAAAAAGCCGGATTCGACTATGAAGTAGTCATCGATCGAGACGACGTCATCTGGGGGCTGGACTTTCTTCCAGATGGGCGCGTTCTCTTTTCAGAACGTGGCGGAACACTTTCGATTCTTGATCCAAAGACAAAAGCACTTCAAAAAGTTGCGAATGTTCCGGCGGTCGCGAATCGAAAACAGGGTGGACTGCTTGATGTTAAAGTTCATCCCGACTTCGCCAAGAACGCGACTGTTTTCATTTCTTACTCTGAACCGAAAGGTGACGACGACACGACGACGTCCGTTATCAGTGCGACGTTAAAAAACAATAGTCTTGAGAACATTAAAAAGATTTTTTCAGCGAAAGATATCGCTGACACCGGAATGCACTTTGGCTCGCGGATTGTATTCGACGGCAAGGGTCATGTTTTCATTTCTGTTGGTGAGCGAAACGAACGCGATCGCGCGCAAGATCTCAAACGTCACACCGGAAAAATCATTCGTCTAAACGAAGACGGAAGTGTTCCGGCCGACAATCCCTTCGTCGGAAAGAAAGATGCTCTGCCTGAAATCTGGAGTTACGGTCACCGAAATCCACAGGGTCTCGCTTACGATTCAGAAAAAGAGCGACTTTGGGAAGCCGAAATGGGTCCGCGCGGGGGAGATGAAGTCAATCTCGTCAAAAAGGGAGCAAACTACGGATGGCCTGTCATCACCTATGGCCGCGAATACTATGGCCCTAAAATCGGAACGACTCATAAAGAGGGAATGGAACAGCCAGCAGTGTACTGGGTGCCTTCGATTTCTCCATCGGGACTTGCACTCTACACGGGCGACAAGTTTCCGCAGTGGAAAGGAAACCTCTTTCTTGCGTGTTTAAGCGGACAAGAGCTTCGCCGCGTCGTCGTGAACGACGCGGGCAAGGTGACTCATCAAGAAAGTTTGCTCAAAGACAAGAACACGCGCTTTCGTGCTGTACGAACGGGCCTTGACGGCAATCTTTGGGTTACAACCGACGACGGCGTGATCGCTAAGATCACACCATCTAAGTAATCAGCGGAATCGAGGACGCGGCGGCGGTCTCCGCGGTGGTGGCGGCGGAGGCGGTGGTCTGCGTGGTGGACGTGATTCGAAACGATCGCGAGGATCCCGAGGCGGTCTTGGCGGTTCGAATCGATCTCTTGGATCGCGCGGGTCACGAATGCGATCATCACATCGTTCGAAGGCGAGTCGGTAAATAGAGTTCGCACTCAAACTCGCATCCAAAGAATCCAACACCATCATCGCAGCTCCGCTTCGGCTCACGACTCGGATGCTGGTTTCGATGTCGAGTCGCATCGAGCCACCACAGGGACTCGCTTCCCATTTTTGATCTGCTCGAAGCGTTTCAAAAAGAGGTTCTTCAAGAGGCCCATCGTAATTCTTGATCAGACCGATCGGCCGAGAGCGACTGGCTCCGATCCATGCAAAGTGACTCATGAACTCAGAACGATCACCTCGCTGAAGGCTTTGAAAGCCGCGGTGATCGACCTGTGCAAGACGAAGGCGATAACCGGGTTCAACGTAGACGGGGACACTGATCTCACACTTCTTCAGGTCCTCTGTCATTGGCTGAGCATCGGTGGCCATACGATCGAAGAGAACCGTAAATGCTTTCATGTCGGGCGAGAACGTAACGTTGACTGACTCGTTCGGGCATCCGAGTCCGCGCGCTTCGATGGCACCATCGAGTTGAATTGTTTGCGAGTAGGCGCGGACGGTGAGGAGGAGAACGATAAACAACAGCAGGGGAGCGAAATAAGAAAAGGTTTTGGTCTCAATAGAGTCTGCTTTGGCTTTCATTGCTGTCCCCCTCTTCAGGGGGTCACAAATGACCCCCGCAGATAATCAATGCAAGGGGATGCCATCGTTATTCAGGAGCAAAACGACACTCTTTAGAGCGGAAGTTCTTCGGTTTTCTTTGTCGTTAGATCTTTTTTTGAGAGTACGGTCTTTGATTTCTTTTTCTGCACCGTGACTTCGATCAGTTTTCGAGTTTCGGGTTTGCCGTTGGTTGCGATGATTTTCGTTTCGATTGGGAATGGTTTGACTGTCCAATCGCCGGTTTCGAGATTGAAAATGCCGTAAAATTTGTCAGTGACGATAGTCGACGTTCCTGCTGCTTTACCGTCGAAAGTGATGGCTGCCAGTTTGGCGCCGTCAATGAACTCCATCTTGCTGCATTCGCCGGCCGTTTCTTCTAGAGACAAAGACTTCAAGATCTTTTCGTCTTTGCGAACGAACAGAGTGTCGACCTCAAAAGACAGAGTCATATCATCTTTCGAAATCGGTTCGCACTCAGCCACGGCATTAGCGCTAGTGAGTAGCAAGAAAATGAAAAGCGATGTTTTTAGCTTCTTCATTTTTTCTTTCTCGCTTTCTTGGCTGCTTTGCCGGCCTTCGCGGCGGCGCGTGTGCGCTCAGCTTCAATTTCGTAAGGAGTTTTCTTGCGCGCAAAGTGAGTGCAGCTTGTCGAACTTAGTCTCTGGCCCTGCCAGGAAGGTGGATCAACCTTTTTCGTGCCAGGAATCGAAGCGCCAACGGAAGTGTAGAAACATAGCGGCATCTTAAGACCGCCTGCATTGACGTGACCGACATCGTCGGTGTTGTCAGCAAAGGTCTGTTGATCGAGAACCATCTGCTTTGCAATTTGCTTCATATCATCCCAAGCCGCTTTTAGGCTCGGATCGTTCGCAATTTCGAGATCGGGGCATAGCAGATTCTTCAAGTTGGCTTCGTGATTCCTCAAATCAGATCGGGCGATTCCGTTGCTATCATTCCAGATTGAAAAGGCGCGATCTGATAGAAGGGCTTTCATCAATGGATTTTGAGTCGGTAGACTGCCTCTCATGAATTCTCCCGGAGGCCTGCATTCATGAGCTCGGTTGTACATGACGCGAGCGACGCCCATCGAGTATTTCTTGCCGTCTGGCTTCGCCGCACAACCGCGAATTTCTCCGAAGAGACTGCGCGCGATGAGATCAATCGCTGCGAACTGTTCGGCCGTTACACCTTCTGGAAGTTCAACCTTTTCAGCGAGCGCACGGACTTGAGGATGTAAGATTCCAAAATATGTTGACGAATATTTTCCGATATTAATGCGTTCATTCGGATCGGCAATGGCACATTTCCCGATTGCCTCATCGAGCGAAAATTCTTTTTTCGGTTTTGGTGCGGGTAAAAATGGAATCAATGGTTTTTCAGGCTTGTCTGGCTTTGGTGGTGGCTGTTGGGACATTGCGACTCTGGCCGCTTCTATGGCGATGCGTGCTTGCGCTGGAGTCTGCGGTGGCGAGCCGATGTCGCAAAGATCATGCAATCTTGGCTCCCCAGTTTCGTGAAGTGAGCTTGCTCGCACCCAGCCACAGCGTTTCTTTGTGTATGATTCGCTGGTGAAGCACGCACGATGAACGAGAGTCCAATGCGGTTTTCCGTTTGTCGGCAGTGAAATCATTCGCGTCTCATAGATGCGAACCTTGGTTTTTCCGTCCATCGGCATCTGTACTTTGAAGAGGTAGTTGTATTGTTTTGCCGCCATGTGATTCGGCCCCAGATCCGTCGCAAGAACGCTTGGATCTTGATCCTCTGGCACGATCAAAAGTGCGCTGGTGCCACCGGGTTGGCTGCTGATGTAATTCTTGTAGAGCGGGCGAAGTTGATCGTCGGCGTCTTTTGAATCGTTGGATACAGCATCGCCGAAAAGTTTCGGTATGTCTGATTCAAGAAAGTAAACTCGCGCCTTGTCCGCTTTTCCGTCTTTTCCTGGGCGCGTGGCTTCGAAGTAGAGTGCGCCGCCTGCGACTGGATCACATTTTAAAGAGAGAACCTGACCTTTTTGAATCGCGACCGGAACGACAGTCGATGACTTCACTCGGTTCTGAAAGAAAGTACCGAACACCGCTTCGCGTGCGATGTTTTCTTTTGCGACAAAGAATTCGCCAGAGGGATTGATGCGATCGAGGCAAGCGACTCCGAAAGCATGACTCGAGATGAAAATAGTAATGAGAGAGAGTACCGAACGCGTGAACATCACTGGCTTTTCGGTGTCGCGGGCCAGTAGCTTGAACTAATTAAGACTAAGAACCAGAGATATTCAGAAAGGGCGAGGTTGCTGGCGGCGCGATTTTAAGAAGCTGCTAAGCCATGCGTAAGCTTTGAGCGACGATTGCTTGAGCGGCTTTCGATGAGCAAAGTAGTCGTAGATCGCGCGTACTTCATGGGGGTCGAGCTGCAGGTACCCTTCGACAGAGGTCGCTGGCAGAAGGTTCAAGAAGCGCGAAGTTTCTGAACCATAAACTTGAGTGAGAATTTTCGTTTTTAGCGCGAACTCTTTTTTTGTGAGTTGAATCGAAAAATCTGGAAACGCATTGTAGGCACTCGAATAAACCTTCGGATGATCCTTGAACGCCGTATGGACAGCAAAACTCACATCTTGATGGTGTGGGTGCCCGTATTCACCGACGATCCCGTGAGTGAACACCGATTGCGGACGAGGCATCTCACACAAGCGTGCAACGATGTCGTGGACGGGCAGGCGCTTCTCGTAGATGTCAGGGAATGCCCACCACTGAGCGTCCTTTGCGCCGAGAGTGCGACACGCTTTTTCAAATTGGAGCTTTCTGCGGCGACCGTCACCATCGGCGTTGGCGTCAGTCATACAGACAATGGTCCAGGGAAGTGTGCGACGTCTTTGCAAAAGACCGCCGAAGAAAATGACCTCGTCATCTGGATGTGCAACGCAGAGAAGATTGAATTTAGAACTCGACATAGTGAATGCCCTAACTAAATCTATTAAAACATGAAACTGATAGTTTGTGACAATAACGAAGAGATGACTGGGCTCGTTGCAGAATGGTGCAAAGAGCATATTGCGACCCACAAAGCCGAAACGGTCTTTCTGCCAGCCGGCAATACTCCGATCAAACTCTACGAGCAGTGGGAAAGTCAGCGTCCATCAGAGATTAAGAATCTTAGGTTTATCCAAATCGATGACGTTTTGAGCGGACCTAAAAAGGGAATGTTTAAGCAGTTCTTCGAAGAGCATCTGCCTAGTTTCAGAGATCAGTTTGAATGGATCGAAGAGTGTCGTCGTTGCGATCAAGGTGCGGATCTCGCAATTCTTGGTCTTGGGCTCAACGGTCACGTCGCATTTCATGAACCCGGAATGCCGATGGATTTTTTCTGCGGATGCTTGAAATTGAGTGAGGTTACACAACGCAATCTCGAGCTCTCTCCGACGACGTGGGGAATCTCATATGGTGTTGGTGCATTCGTTCAAAGCAAATCAATTGCAATGATGGTGAATGGTGCAAGCAAGCGTGAAATTCTCGATCGCTTGATTCGCGGAGATTCGTCATTGCCTGCATCGGGACTGATGTCTCATCCAGATTTCACAATATTCGCGGACCGTGCGGCGCATCCGAATTGAATTTAACATTTGTGTGACGGATGAAGAAATCTTCAAGTCCTAACCGAGAATTCTGTCCTGGCGTCTATTCGTTTTTCGTTTACAAATAAATCATGCGAATTGAATCCAGTTTATCGCTGCACGAGCCGGGGACGGCAGATCAGGCTCTCAATGGGCTTGCGCGATTGGCAGCATCCCTCTTCAGTGTTCCCTATGTGGGGATCGTCGTTCTCGACAAGGACAAGCTCTATCTCGATGGTAAACATGGCTTTGATTTCGGTAACCTCCCGGCAAACACGACTCTTTGCCCAGAGATGTTGCAAGACCCCGAAATTCTAGTTTATCCGGATATCGCTGGTGATGAACACTTCGAGGGAAATCCGAACGTCATCGGTGGATTGAAGTTTCGATTCTATTGCTCGGCTCCAATCATTTATCCGAATGGTCGTATCGTCGGTGGCATTTGTTTAATGGATCGAGAGCCCCGTGAGTTCGATGACGGTAAAAAAGTTCTTCTGCGTGCGCTGGCCGATCAGGCTCGAGCCTTGATCGAGATGAGGCAGCTCAACGCGCAACTCATTGAGCAGCATCGGAAGCTCTCAACGGTCGACAAAATGTTCGCCGTGGGCGAGCTCGCTGCCTCTGTCGCTCATGAAATCAATAGCCCGCTTCTGGTCATTGCCGCTCAAGCGCAAATGCTTGTCGATGAGGCTGACGAGTTGCCCAAAGAATTCAAGTCCTCGGTCAAAAAGTCTGCAGAGATGGTGCTGAAAATGTCTGAGCGCATCGGTCTGATTACGCGCTCATTGAGACAGCAGCTCTTTGACGGCGACCAACAGCAAGAAAAAATCGAATTTAGAACGCCGGTCGAGCTTGTTGAAAATGCGCTCGAAATTTGTGGTGAGAGAATTCGAAGTCATCGCATCGAGATGACACTTGATCTCGATGGCACGGCTATCAACTGTCGTCCCACTCTCGTGTCGCAGATTCTCGTCAATCTTCTTTCTAATTCTATCGAGGCCATTGAAAATATCGAACCCAAGTGGATCAAGGTGAGCGCCAAGAAAGCAACCGATCAGATGGTCTTCACTGTCGTCGACAGTGGGCCGACTCCGACAGGCGAATTCCGCGCTCGCTGGATGGAGCCATTTTATACGACGAAACCGAAAGATAAGGGCCTAGGCCTCGGGCTGAATCTTTCGAAGCGTTTGGCTGAGTCGAGCGGTGGGTCGCTGAATGTAGACTTCGATGCGGTCAACACGACTTTCATTCTTGCATTGCCGCTGAAGTGAAGAGTCGTTAGGCTCGAACTTATGAAAAAATGGTTCATCCGCAGCGCCTTGGGTTTCATAGGTTTGATCGTCGTCGCATTCATCGGCATTTACGCCTTCACTGAAGGGCGTCTCAGTCAAAAGATGGAAGAACCAAAGACACGAGTCGAAGTCGACATGAGTCTTGCTGACTTAGCAGAGGGTCAGCGTCTTTTGACAACTCGTGGTTGTGTTGATTGCCATGGCGAAAAACTTCAAGGGAAGCTCGTCGTTGAGAATCCAGCACTCGGTGTTCTTGCCGGTCCGAATTTGACGGGTGGCAAAGGCGGAGTGGTTTCCGGTTACACTGATAAAGACTGGGTCAAAGCGATTCGTTTCGGTATTCATCGCTCGGGTCGACCGCTGATATTTATGCCAGCACCTGAGTTTTATCACATCAGCGACAAAGACCTGGCATCGATGATTGCTTACATGAAATCAGCCCCGCCAGTTGATTCAGACATCCCCGCGACGAGAATGGGTCCAGTCGCTCGACTTCTTTATGTCGTCGCTGATTTTCCGATGATTCCGGGTGAACACATTGATGCGGCTCTTCCGCCGATTCAGGCCGAAAAAGGTCCGACCGTCGAGTACGGCCGCTACCTCACGACGAGTTGCACGGGTTGTCACGGAGCGACTTTCAAAGGCGGCCCGATTCCGGGCGTTCCGCCAGACTGGCCACCGGCTGCGGATATTTCGGCGACGGGTAATGTGAGTAAATGGACTCTCGATCAATTCAAGCACACGATGCGAACGGGCGTTACTCCGGAAGATAAAACTCTGAATCCGATGTACATGCCTTGGCCGCAAGCCACGAAGATGACAAACGACGAACTCGAGGCCATCTTCCTTGCTCTCAAAGCCGCGAACTAGTCGGCTTTTATTTCGAAGTATTTCATGTCGATGAAAACGGAAGCTGCCAAAACCAGCTTCCGTTCGTTTTCTGAGAGAGTTTGGTCTTTGAACTCGATCATGAAAGTGTCTTTGTCGGTGAAGATCTCGGTCAAAACACCGCCCCATTTTTTTGAAACGACAGCGCGTTCACGTCCATAGCCGACGAAGGGGAATGTCCAAATTCTCCAGATCGGAGACGACACTTCCATCAATGTCATGCCTTGTGCGGTTTGAACGTCGAACCGTTTCGTTAGAATCGAAAAGCGCTGCTGAATGACTCCAAGCAAATGCCCGTAGTTATCCATGACCTCAAAGCGATGAAAAATGAAACGAAAGGGATGATGAGCTTTAAAAAATGGCTCACGCGATGGCGTAAAAAACATCACCTCGTACTTTCGCCAATGGCCTAAGAATTGGCGAAACAAAAATCCGAAGATCCCTTTTTGTTGTTCCGCTGCATAGGCAACGGTTGAGCGTTTATCGTCAGAGATTTCGTATTTGTTTCGGGTTTCGAAGCCAAAGAGTTCGGCGAGTTCGTGAACTTGGCGCACAAAGAGCTGAGTGTGTTGTGACAATGCCGGCAGATTATTTGATTCGCTCATAAATTCTCCTCGTGATGCAGAGATTTTATGACCTGACGTCACAAGAGGAAAGTCATAGAATCACTTCATGACGCACTTATTTACGCCAATAGCGATCCGTGAATTGAATTTCAAGAACCGTATTTTTGTTTCTCCGATGTGTCAGTATTCGGCCGTCGACGGAATGCCGCAGGACTGGCACCTTGTGCATCTCGGCAGTCGCGCAGTGGGTGGTGCGGCACTCGTGATGGCCGAAGCGACGGCGGTTTCGCCAGAGGGAAGAATTTCTCCGGGCGATACAGGAATTTGGTCTGATGCCCACGCCGAAGCATTTAAACGAATCACTCGGTTCATCAAAGAACAAAGTTCAGTTCCCGCTATTCAAATCGCACACGCCGGAAGAAAAGCTTCAACTCATGCGCCATGGGAAGGCGGTAAGCCACTTCGCGATGGCGCCTGGCAGACAATGGCGCCGAGTGGGGTCGCATACAACGAAGGGTATCCTGCTCCGCGCGAGATTCTGCACAGTGAACTCAAAGAGATCACTCAGCAGTTTGTCGATGCCACTCGTCGTTCACTCGCGGCCGGCTTTGAAGTCGTCGAAGTTCACATGGCGCATGGATATCTGCTCCACCAATTTCTCTCGCCACTCTCGAATCAACGAAAAGATGAATATGGCGGCTCACTTGAAAATCGCATGCGCTTTCCGCTCGAGGTCACCCGAGCCGTTCGCGAAGTATGGCCCGCGAATTTTCCACTCTTCGTTAGAATTTCAGCGACGGATTGGGTCGAGGGAGGTTGGGATCTTCAACAAAGCCTTCGCCTCGTTGAGGAACTCAAGAAAATCGGTGTCGATTTGATTGATTGTTCGAGTGGTGGATTGAGTCCGCTTCAAAAAATCAAAGTCGAGCCCGGCTACCAAGTTCCATTCTCAAAAGAGATTCGGAAGGCGACCGGAGTAAAGACGGGAGCTGTCGGTTTAATTACGACAGCCGAACAAGCCGAAGAGATTCTAAAAAAGGGCGAAGCCGACACAATCTTCTTGGCTCGTGAATTATTGCGCGATCCGTACTGGCCGTTGCACTCCGCTCGCTCGCTGAAGGCCGATATCTCTTGGCCTAAGCAGTACGAGCGAGCGAAGCCATAGGAACCGGATTACTTGCCGCCGAAGTGCAGGTTCACGTTCGGTGAGCCGAAGCCGGTTTTCACGGGGTCAGTGCCGACGCGAATGTCGTCGTGCTTCAGGCTTGCGTCCATCATGCAGCTATCGAACCCGGAATCGCCTTTTTTGACGAG
>DATLHP010000184.1:0-11594 GCA_035539835.1 Bdellovibrionales bacterium | reverse complement strand
AATCAAATCGGTCGCACGCTGCAGACATCGGTTGCAAAGCGCATTCAACAATCACGCATTCACGTGGCTCACGTCGGAAAACGTCTCATCGATCCGCAACGCAAGCTTCAAGATGCGGCCATTCGTTGCGACGAGCTTTTGCAAAGACTCGAATCAGAAACTCTGCGCGGACTTTTTGATCGTCAAACACAGATTGATCTTCTTCGCGGCCGTCTTGGATCGCCGACAATGCGGATCGGACGCGAGCGTGATTTGGTTCAGGCATTGACGCAAAGAATGCGCACCGGGATTCGCGTTTCAGTGACTCGAAAAGGTGAACAGCTACAAAAACATGCGGCTGTTCTCGATAGCTTGAGTCCGCTCAAGGTTCTAGACCGTGGTTACTCAATGGTGACAGTGGGCGCGCATGTTGTTTCCGACGCGACTGAGCTGAAGGTCGGGCAAAGCGTGGAAATTCGATTGGGCAAAGGTTCAGTCGAAGCAGAAGTCAAAAAAGTTAAGAAGCAAGATAAGTAAGGAGAGTGAAGATGGATTTCGAGAAAAAACTCGGACGACTCGAAGAGATCGTCGAAAAAATGGAGCACGGCGAGCTGACGCTCGAAGATTCGCTCAAACTCTTCGAAGAAGGTGTTAAACTTTCTCGTGAATGCAATGTGCAACTCACGCAAGCTGAGCAAAAGGTAAAACTCCTTCTCGGAGTTGATGCCAATGGCCAGCCAATGACTCGTGATTTTACAGCTCAGGAAGATTAGATCGTGACTCTCGAATCGCTGATGACTGAAAAGGCTACTCTGGTTGTTCGCTTCCTCGACGCATGGTTCGAAGGTTGCGCCAAAGAAAAGGAAATGGCCGGTCTATCACGCCTACGCGAAGCGATTCGTTACTCACTTTTGCAAGAGGGCGGAAAACGTTTTCGACCAGCTCTCGCAATGATGACAGCCGATGCCCTTGGCGTTCCAGCGGCGCGAGTTCTTCCGTACGCTGCTGCGGTTGAGTGTGTTCACACGTATTCTTTGATTCACGATGACCTTCCGGCGATGGACAACGATGACTTCCGCCGTGGGCAGCCGACAAGCCACAAGAAATTCGATGAAGCGACGGCGATATTGGCCGGTGATGCACTTTTGACTGAAGCGTTCGAGATCATTTCATCCAGTTATTCAGAAGAAGCCTCGGTCGCCGGAAAAGCGATTTCAGAATTGGCGAGAGCGTCTGGACTCCGTGGAATGGTTGGCGGTCAGGCAATCGATATGAGCGCAAAAAAAGGAACGCTGACGCTCGAACAATTGCGCCAGATGCACACGATGAAAACCGGAGCGCTCATTCGCGCAGCTGCTGTCGGTGCCGCTCATGTTTGCAAGGCGCCGATGATGCGTGTTTATGAAATCGCGGCTTATGCCGAGAACTTAGGTCTTGCGTTTCAAGTCGCAGATGATCTTCTCGACTTTGATCAAGCAAAGCCAGAACCGGGCAGTTACGCCGCACTCCTGGGCCCAGAAAAGACGCGCGCGTTCTTGGTCGAGCTCACTGACAAGTGCATTCTCGGCCTCGAACATTGGCCGCATTCTCAACCTCTGGTCGAACTAGCACTCTACAATCAGTCGCGTTCTCTTTAGACTAAGGCTCATGGCAAAACCCATTGAGCAGTTTCAAACGCCACCTCCCGTTCTGCGCGAATCGGACTGGATGGACATGGATCTTCCATTCCACATCGGATCGGGCCGTACACTTTATTCGGGCCTTGAATCAGCCGATCGCCTTCGTCTTCGTCTTTTCAAAAAAGGCGATCAAGTTGTCGGAAGAGCGTGGTTCGGGCAAGGCGCTGATGGTCCGCCGGGGCATGTCCATGGTGGAGCGATCGCCTATGTCCTTGATGAGGTCATGGGAAGCGTTTGTTGGGCAAATAACTACCCGACGGTCGCGGCGAATTTACAGTTTCAATACATTCGCATGACGCCGCTCTTGGCGGATCTTGTTGTTGAGGCAAAGATTGTTTCTGTGAACTCGAAGCGATTGAAGCTTGAGGCAGAGTTGAAACTTCCGACCGGAGAGACATGTGTTCGCAGCCAAGGGGAATTCGCGATTCTCACTTACGCCAAAGGCGAAATGCTGAGCAAAATCATCCCCGACGCAAACGATCTTATTGCGCGGCCAAATTTGAAATGGGCAAAGGACGATGAGGGCTGATCTTCTTCTCGTCGAGCGAGGCTTGGCCTCCTCGCGTAATCGGGCGCAAGAGTTGATCGCTGCAGGTGCGGCGTTTCTTGTTATTGACGGCAAACGTCAGCAAATCAAAAAACCAAGTCAAAAAATCGAGCTCACTCCGACAACTGAGGTCGAAATTGCTGGCCCGGAAGGCCTGCAAAAGTACGTTTCGCGCGGCGGGATCAAGCTCGAAGGCGCTTTGAAGCACACCAAATTCAACGCTCAAGGCATTTCGGCTCTCGACGTCGGCATCTCTACAGGTGGATTCACGGATTGCTTGCTTCAAGCGGGAGCCAAACACGTCGTTGGTATCGATGTCGGCCATGCGCAACTCGCTGACAAACTGCGCTCTGACTCGAGAGTGGAATGCATCGAGGGAATCAACGCGCGTGCTCTGCGACAAGGCACCGCTGCGGCGGTCCTTAAATCACGAAAATTCGATCTTGTCGTAATCGATGTGTCATTCATCTCGCTGACACTTGTGCTTCCCGAAGTGATTTCGTATTTAAATGACTCAGCTCCGGTGCTTGCTCTCGTTAAGCCACAATTCGAAGTGGGTCGCGAGAATCTCGGCAAGAATGGCATCGTCAAAGACGAATCGCTGTTTGCTATTGTCGAAAGCAAAATTCGTCGAAGCTGTCAGGCCGCAGGACTGATCGTTGAAGATTATTTCGAAAGTTCGATTGAGGGATCCGATGGCAATAAAGAGTTCTTCGTTTTCGCAAAATCTCCTGAATTGCAGCTTCCGTTTCTTGGCGCTTTGTTTGGTTCTGGTGACTCTCGCGGGATGTAAAACTCTTCGCAGAGCGGAACAAAGAACCGATGAAGAACAAGAACGCCCAATCACGACGCCGGTTCCGGGCGGTGGATCTGTGAGCGCTCCTGTTGTCATTCCAGAAGCTGTCCCGTCAGCACCAATCGCGACCCCTCCGCCAGTGAAGGTAAAAGTCGGAGTGATTCTTTCGGCCGGTGGAATGAAAACGTTTGCCCATCTCGGTGTCCTTCGTGAGATGGCACGAGCACGTATCCCAGTTCATGCGATCGTTGGAATGGAGTGGGGCGCCGTCATCGCCGGAGCCTACGCGGGTTCCGGCCAGATCAATGATGCCGAGTGGAAAGCTTATAAGCTCAAGAAAACCGAACTTCCTTCCAAGGGTCTTTTGACTCAGAAACTCGATGCCGAAGGGGTTTCGGCTCTTCGCGGGTTTTTTGATAGTGCGTTTGGGTCGACGACAACGGAAAAAGCGAGAATTCCGTTCGCTTGCCCTGCTGCAAAAGGAATCGAGCGCGGTTATCAGCTCGGTCGTGGTCGAATCCAGGATGTTGTTGCGAAGTGTCTTCCGTACCCGCCGCTTTATCGGGACAACGGAGGCTGGTTGGCTTCGCCTTTTGCGGTTGAAGAATCTGCAGCTTGGTTGCGGTCTCAAGGGGCAAATGTCATTCTATTGATCAATGTTCTTGGCTCAGGAAGCCTGCTTCCGGGCGTCTCTGCAACGGACCCGCTTCCCGAGAATGTGCTTTGGAACGAAATTCGCCGCGAGCTCACTCGCGCGAAAGCGCCGATCGTCAATCACGTCATTAACGTGAATACGAACGGGCATCCGATCACAGACTTCGATAGTCGTAGAGCATTGATGGATGCTGGCCAAAAAGCCGCAACCGAAACGTTAAATAAAATGGTTTCTCAGTACGGGTTCTAAGGAGTAGTCAAATGCGTCGTCCAACTTTCAACATGAATGTGTTTCGCGAACGTCGTCAGACTTTGGCGAAACGCGCGCAAGGTTCTGCGATCATCATTCCATCGCATCCTGAGTACATTCGAAATCACGACGTTCATCACCCGTATCGTCAAGACAGCAGCTTCTTCTATCTCACCGGTTGGGAAGAACCCGATTCGATTCTCGTGATTCGCCCAGGACAAACGCCAGAGACGATCATGTTCGTTCGTCCGAAAGACGTAGAGCGCGAAACATGGGATGGATTCCGTTATGGCCCAGAGGGAGCGGAGCGAGAATTCAAAGTCGACAAAGCCTATCTGATTTCTGATTTCGACAAAGTGATCGTCGATCTCTTGAAGCCAGTCGATCGTGTTTACTACCGTTGGAACATTTCTCCAGACTTCGACAAAAAAATGCTCGGCATTCTCGACGAAGTTCGCGCAAGCCTCGGCCGTAGCGGTCGTGGTCACTTGCCGGTACAAGACTCATGGGAACTCATCGGCGAGATGCGTGTTCTAAAGTCGGCTCACGAAGTCGAGCTCATGCGCAAAGCCTGCCAGATCACTTCGCAAGCACACATCGATGCGATGAAGTTCACTCGTCCGGGCGTGAACGAGCGCCAAGTTCAGGGCGTGGTACTTTCAAGCTTCTACAAAAATGGCGCGCAACGCGAGGGTTACAACTCGATCGTCGCGACGGGCGCAAATGCGACGACACTCCACTATGTTTTCAACGATCAGCCATGCAAAGACGGCGACCTTCTTTTGATCGATGCTGGTGCCGAGTACGAATACTTCACATCCGACATCACGCGCACGTTCCCAGTGAATGGAAAGTTCACAGCCCCGCAAAAGAAAGTCTACCAAGCGGTCTTGGACATTCAGAAAGAACTTTGCGCTTCGATCAAGCCAGGGCTCGTTTTCAAATCGCTGCAAGAACGCACGATCGATTTCTTGACGGATAAGATGCTCGAAATGGGTCTCTTGAAAGGCTCACGCAAACATCTGATCGATACGAACGCATTCAAAAAGTACTACCCACACGGAGTCGGCCACTTCCTCGGAATGGACGTTCACGACATCGGTCTTCACACGATCGATGGCGAACCACGCAAACTCGAAACCGGAATGGCATTCACAATCGAACCAGGTCTCTATATCCCGTTCGATGACATGTCAGCGCCCGAAGAACTGCGCGGAATCGGCGTTCGCATCGAAGACGATGTCGTCGTCACATCAAGCGGCGTCGACATCCTCACCAAAGACTGCCCAAAAGAAATCTCCGACATGGAAAAAATCATCGGCACCGGCCTGTAAGGTACCAGCTCGCTTTTTGGCCCGAGCCGCGTCATAGAGGCGATCGACTCATCAAGCGACGGATCATAGCCGCGCTTGGTTTTGGGACAACGTGCGAACTTGAACTCCTTTCGTTGAAGAGCGTTTCGAACACGCTCTATGACGTCGGTCGGAGGCAAAGTATTCAGCCAATCAACCGTGCCTTCTAAATGTTCGAAGAGGGTGTGGTCTTCTTCTATTGGAATGATTCCCTTCAGTCGACCGGTGAGAACGTTGATTGATGAGTATCGATAGGCAAACACGTCGGCGGCCATTTTGGCTCTCATGGGATTCTGATAGAGATATCGGTAGGCATGTAGGTAGTAGGCGGAATGAGTGATTAGCGAACTATGAAATCGACTGCCCCATATCCCATCGACGTCTCCAGAAAGCCGGCCCATTTCCTTGCTCGTGTCGCGCATGAATGTATTCATTGCTTCAGAGAGCACGCAGTTGGGATCACGTGCGATTAGATGAATGTGATTCGGCATCATCATGAACGCATGAATCTGAATTCCATAGCCGCGATTTAGTAAAAATAAATAGTCTGAGAATATTTCCCAGGCGGTCTCTGGATTCACGGGAATAGCTATTCGCCCATGAGCTCGTGCGGTGATGTGATGAGGAAAATCGGAATGGAGCTGTCTTTTCTTTCGTGGCATTCGTCTGTGCAATGCAAACAGAGTGTCCTACCTCTTCTAGAAAGACAGCGTCTGCGCGTTGGGCGACGAGCGTACTTCGGACGCGAATGACGCGGCTCGGGCCAAAAAGCGAGCTGGTACCCTCTAGCGGAAGCGGTGGAGGGGCCAGTTTTTGGTGAGGGCTTCGGTGCGAAGTTTTTCTTCTTCGTGCCAGAGGCCGCTGCCGCGTTCGCTGTCGGGTTGAGTGGAGACTGCTAGGCGGAAGTGTGTTGCGGCTGCCAGTAGAAAGCTATCGCCAAGAGTGTTTCCGCTCGCGAACGCCGGAGCGACGCCTCCGGTGCGAGCAAGTAGGCCTTCAGCTTTTCCTTCTCGCCAGGTCATTGGAAGAACAGGTTTGTCGGTGACGATTCCGTCGACGACTTCGGTTTCGATTCCGATGACGTGATCATAGTCGACGCCGACCAAGGATCCGAATGGTTCGACGGCCCACTTGATCGAAGCAGTGACGATGAAAACTTCGAATCCTTCTTCTTTCAATCGCGTGACGAGTTTCTTTTGTGATGCATAGACGGGCCACGGGGTTTTTTGTTGCAAACAGGTCTTGGCCCACTCGCGAACCTGCGACAAAGCGATGCCTTTGTTGATTTGCGCGAGCCAGACATAGCCAACGCGCGGATCTGGCTTTTTCAACTCTTTGTAGTGAGCCCACGGATCAGCCGGAAGGTCTAAACCACTGTTGTGGATTTGCCAGTCGAAGAAAGTTTCTCCGGCATCGGAGTCCCACAAAGTGTTGTCAGCATCGAACGCCGCGACCAAGGGCCCGCGAGTTTCACGTTTTGCCCGGGCGATCGCGGTTTCGATGTCGTTCCACAACTGCGGGCTGAACTCATTGACCGGTCCAAGAGACTTTGAAATCATCGTCATACTCGTCCCAGTATGGAGTACCAGTGGCTCTAGTGCATCAGGTTTTAAGCGCAGCCGACATCGATCTCGTTCTCGATTTTGCGCAGAAACGCCTCATCGAACAAATTTCTGACGAAACGACACGAACCTTCGCTTCGTGGGAAGCAAAGTGGCGCAAAGAAGCGCTCGAACATTACTTGAAAGTCGGATGGTCGTTCATCGCACGCGATGAGGCGACGAAAGCAGTAAAGGGTTTCTATCTCGGGCAACCGTTTCTGTTTTTCCGTGGGATGACGCAATCACTTTGGATCGAGTATCTCGATGCCGTCGATGACGAAACGGCGAAAACGCTGATCGAAATCGCCGTTAAAATCGGTCGCGAGAAACATCTGCAACGCGTGATGTTCGCGGAGCCAGACAAATGGAAGCATCTTCTCGAAGTATGGAAACCTGAGTCGCTCGACGGAAATTCAATCGCGATCGTGAAAACAACGAAGGGCTAAGAGCCGATGGCATCGACAACAGCGAAACACAGCAGCTTCTCGGTCAAGGATCGCCAACCGCTCATTGATCGCATGACGACCGAAGAATTCGATCTCGTCATTATCGGGGGCGGTATCACCGGAGCCGGCGCCGCTCGCGATGCGGCGTCGCGCGGAATGAAAGTCGCGCTGATTGAAGCGAAAGACTTCGCTATCGGAACGAGTTCGCGCTCGAGCAAGCTCATTCACGGCGGAATTCGTTATCTTGAAAATCTAGAGTTCGGTCTCGTTTTCGAAGCTCTTTCAGAGCGCCGTCTTCTTTTTGAAATCGCTCCTCATCTCGTTCATCCGCTTCGTTTTGTATTGCCGCTCTACAAAGGCGGCCGCGTCGGCATGTTTAAAATGGGTTTGGGAATGTGGCTCTACGATGCGCTTTCAATGTTCGAAGCACCTGAGTTGAACGAACGCCTATCGCCGCACGAATCGCTCGAGCGTTTGCCGCTTCTTCAAAACCGCGATCTTCTTGGAAGCTACGTTTATTCAGACGCCTACATGGACGATGATCGTCTCGTTCTCGAAACGCTTCGATCTGCAAATGAGCTCGGCGCACTCTGTGTGAACCACGTTTCGGCTGATGATGCTCAGTTCACGGATGGAAAAGTTCAAAGCATCGGCTGTACGGATCGACTCACGAACAAGAAATTCAAAATTAAAGCAAAGCACTTCGTGAGCACCGTTGGTCCATGGACCGATAGCGTGGCCTCAAATCTGCTTGGCCAGTGGAAAAAGATTCTGCGTCCCTCGAAGGGCGTGCATCTGACGTTCGATCGCAAGCGCTTGCAGTTGAATCAAGCCGTGGTCATGGTTTCTGACGATCAAAAACGCATCGTCTTCGGGATTCCTCGACATGAGATGATCATCATTGGAACGACGGATACCGATTATCAAGGCGACCCGTACGACGTTGGCGCCAATGCGAGTGATGTAAAATATCTTCTGCACGTTGCGAGTGAGTACTTTCCCGGTGCTAAGCTCACAGCCAGTGACATCATCGCGACTTACGCGGGCGTTCGTCCGCTCGTGGACGATGGATCGGCATCAGAATCCAAGACATCGCGCGAACACGTGATCATTCGTGACCCGCGCAACGTCACTTTCGTAGCGGGTGGCAAGTATACAACCTATCGCCGCATGGCAGAGCACACCGTAGACACGGCCCTTTTGAATTTCACTTCTGAGGAGCAAGTGCGTTTCTCGCGAAGCAACACCAAGGTTCCACTCAATCCACTCGCAACGATTGCGAAAATGGATGAAAGCCGTCTTAGCGTCGAAGATTGGTCTCGAGAATTTAGAATGCCAGAATCAGCCGTTGATCTTTTGGTGGACCGCCATGGGGGCGAGGCAGTGAAACTGCTTGAGAACGAGGCAACCGGGTCGCACAAACCGGCAACGGTTGACGAGCGCATCTGGGAAATCGAAGCACGTCACGCGATTCATCAAACGATGTGCTTCGGATTGATCGATTTTTATGTTCGCCGCAGCCCATTGTTCTTAGCTCGTAAGGATCACGGTCTTTCGCTCATTGCGCATTTGAGCCGAGTATTTGCTGACGAATTCAGCTGGAGTGATTCGCGGCGTCAGGAAGAGGCTGCTCGACTTCAGGCATACATCCGACATGAACTTTCATGGCGTGAAGCCTTCGATTTGTAAGTCTCGACCATCGTCTGGTAGCGGCGCTGCAAGTTCGGCTTTAAACTCGGATAACTTCACGGATTGACTCTCGTTTTGAGCGTCCATAGAGTTTTGTTAGGCATTCAGACGTAGGGAAAAGCATCCTCATGAGTTTTATCGAAAAAGTTTCCGACTATTTCTCGAACGACATTGCGATCGATCTTGGAACAGCGAATACGCTCGTTTATGCAAAAGGTCGCGGCATCATTCTCGATGAACCTTCTGTCGTCGCCGTTCAAAAAAACTATCGTGGTTTACAGAACCGAGTTCTCGCTGTCGGTAAAGAAGCGAAGGAAATGCTCGGAAGAACTCCAGGTTCGATCGTTGCGATCCGTCCGATCAAAGACGGTGTTATCGCTGACTTCGAAGTCACGGGTTCGATGCTCAAGTACTTCATTTCAAAATCGACTGGCCACAAAAAATCATTCATCCGTCCGCGCATCATCATCTGCGTTCCTTACGGAATCACGCAGGTCGAAAAACGCGCTGTTAAAGAAGCGGCGGTTTCTGCAGGCGCGCGCGAAGTTTATTTGATCGAAGAGCCGATGGCGGCAGCGATCGGAGCAGGTCTTCCGATCACTGAGCCAACAGGAAACATGGTCGTTGATATGGGTGGCGGTACGACAGGTGTCGCCGTTATCTCTCTCGGCGGCATCGTTTACTGTAAGTCGATCAAAGTAGCAGGCGATAAATTCGACGAGGCGATCATCAACTACGTTCGCCGTCAGTTTAACCTTCTCATCGGTGAACAATCGGCAGAGAAGATCAAAATTCAAATCGGAAATGCGTATCCGTTCGAAGAAGAACGCGTGATGGAAATCAAAGGTCGCGACCTCGTTGCAGGCGCGCCGAAGACGATCGAGATCACGAGCTCGCAAGTGAACGATGCATTGATGGATCCTTTGAGCGAAGTCGTCGACGCTGTTAGAACGGCGCTTGAGAAGACTCCGCCAGAACTCGCATCCGACATCGTCGACAACGGTATCGTCCTCACGGGCGGTGGCGCGCTTCTCGCCAACTTCGACATCCTTCTTCGCGAGCGCACGGGTCTTCCTGTGACGATCGCTGAAGATCCACTGACTTGTGTCGTTCTTGGTTCGGGTAAGGTTCTCGACGAATTGGATCTCCTTAAGCAGCTCACTACGGATTGATTATTATGCGAAGCCCACAAGACGAACGAGCGCGCAAGATCGCGCTATTCTTCTTGTTCTCACTCGCCGACGAGAGAGTCGCGTTGCACGCGGCTCATAAGGCTATCGCTCAATTCAAAGCTTCGTCGAACGAGTCGGCGAAGATCGATGCTGAAACCATCAAGGCACTTCGCAAGATCTACGAAAAGCACAAGGGTCAGTTGCACCGAGAGTCGATTGCAAACGCGGTACCTCCGAGCAGCTGGAATCTGCCTGCCGGTGTTTCGGCCAATGCTTGGCTTCGCTTTCATAAAAACTCTTCTGAGCAAGAGATCGTAGCGCTCGTACTTTCAAAAATTCTCGCGCTTGATGAAGACGATGTCGCTCAAGGTCTTGGTGTTTCACCAGGTACCGTTCGCTATCGAGTCGGAAAAGCTCTTCGTCAGCTGGGCTCCTTCACCGAGAAGGAGGTTTGAGCGATGGCGAATGAACAGGGTTCATCTCGAAAGTCGAAACGAAAACTCACTCCGTTTCTTTGCAAGGAAATGCTCTATGAGTACGCGATCGGAACTCTCGATGAAGAGCGCCATGCGGCTGTTGAGCAAGTTTTGTCTCATGATCGCGAGTGCCAAGAGATTCTTGCATCGATCAACAGCGGTATCGATTACGTCGAGAAACTCGCGCGCACCGAAGTTCCAGAATCATCCCTCGAAGTTTTAAAAGATGCTGACAACATTGTGTCGATTGGCCGTCGTTACTCTTCCTGGAGTGCATGGCCCGAGTCATTCCGTTGGTCCGTCACGGCTCTCGGTGTTTCAGCGCTGATCGGTTCGATTGTTCTTTTTGTTCCATGGTCGAAAATTCCAATGCCGAACATGAACAAGAAAGTCGATCAGGTCGAGGTTGCGCAAATCGAGCGACCGAAAACGCCTGAAAGCGCTGAAGCTGTTGCTGATGCACACGACGAAGGCGAAGAGGGCGAAGTGCCTCCGATTCAAGTCACGGAGACAAGCGGTGATGAATACGGCGAAGATGAAGGCTTGATGCCGCCAGAGGGACCGTCGATCGCCGACAACGCAGCGAAAGCTGCGAACACGGTTCCGCTTCCTGGCGCCGATCGTGTTGTGCCAATGACGCCCACTCCGATCACGAAAGCTTCGGCACCAGTTCCGGCGGGAACACCGACGAAAGTGGCTGCGGCTGTGCCGGCGCCAACTCCGATTCCGACTCAGGCGCCTAAGCCGACAAGAGCTCCATCGGGTTTTGTCTTTCGCGCATTCATGTCGCTCAACAATCTCGATGAACTCGCGCCACAAATTGCCGACCAAATTCACGCACTCGGCGGAGAAAAAGCCGGGGAAGTTGAACTCGGATGGAAGCGTGGAACTGGTCGTTACTATCACTTCGCAATTCCCGAAGAGAGCGAACCGAAGCTGATGGAACTTCTTCA
>DATLHP010000183.1:0-7562 GCA_035539835.1 Bdellovibrionales bacterium | reverse complement strand
AAACGGCCTTGGCAATCTTGACGATTTGATCGCCGAGTACCCAGATGCTTGCGTGCGCAACACACAAAGCTACGATCAAGGATTTCCTTACGCGCTTCCCACAGGCGCGGTCATGTTTGGCCTGGGCGACAAAGATGAAGTTGATCTCAATGAAGTCACTGTCCGAAAGATTTCAATCGGCTCTGAAGTATTCTCGGATTGGGAGCAGTGATGAAACATCTTTTTGCTCCAATGATCAGTGTGCTCATTTCAAGTAGCATCGCGATTGCCGCACCGTCGAGCCAGCTACCCAAAAAGCTACCGGCAAAGAAAAGAACGACGATCACTTTCGATCAACCACAAAATGCAGCACCCAGTGTTGTCGTCGTCGTTCCGGGAAGTCCGCTTGTCGATAGCTCACTTCCTGTGATGACCGTTGAGAACAAACCAGGTCGTGCTCCACTTCCAACGCCTGAGCCGCTCGTACTGGCAACGCCGAAACCAAGAGCATTGAGAGTTTCAACTCCGACACCGACGCCTAAACCCACTGCCAAACCGACACCAGTAGCGACTCCGGCTCCTACGCCAGTTCCTACGCCAGTTCCAACTCCGATTCCGACCCCACTTCCAACGCCGTCACCAACACCACTTGTTCTCGATCTCAAAATCAGCAAACCATCAACGACACCGACTCCAGTTCCCGAGATGACACCTCAACCAACTCCGGAACCGCAATCGGCTCCACCTGCACTGGCAAGTAAAGCTGATGAAGAAGAGCAAAAGAATACGAAGCGATTCATCTTGCGCGCTTCTTATCTCGAGGCGAAGTACGACAAAGTTTCTCCGGAGTTGAAAAACGGAGCGACGGCGATGGCCTTAGGCCTCGGTATCTCCCCGCGCGAAGACATCGATACGAACTTCCTTCTCGAATTCACTCACGGCGCCGATCAATCTGTGACGTTACAAAATACGCGAATGGCCACGCTGCGTGCTGAAGGACTCTACGTATTTGCACGTGAAAGCAGGTTCTCACCTTTCGCAGGATTCGCACTGGGCGTGAGCGACATCAACGTGCGAAGTTATCGTTCAAGCGGAGATAAGATTTCGATCAAAGAACATGCGAGCGGATTGGCTTTTCTCGCCTCTCCGATTCTTGGTGCCAGATTGGATCCAGTGAATGGCGGTCTCAGCGGTGTTACATTTGACGTTACTGCTGAGTACCTAGTGATCGCTGCACCAGGACCACTTTCGCAGGTCGGTGGCGCTCAATTCAGCTTTAGCATCGGCTTTGCGCTTTAGATCTTGACGAAGTCGGATTCGGCCACAAAATGAATACTAGGACTACCTAGGAGTAATTTTAATGGCCACGTTTCGTCGCATTGCTTTCTTTATCGGTCTGAACATCATCGTTGTTCTCACCCTGAGCTTTGTCATGAGCCTCTTGGGAATCGGGTCTTATCTCGATGCCAACGGAATCAACTACGGTTCGCTCATCGCATTCTGTTTGATTTGGGGTATGGGCGGCGCTTTCATCAGCCTTTTCCTTTCAAAGAAAATCGCGAAATGGACGATGGGTGTTGAAATCATCGATCCACAAACTTCAAATGCAGATTTGCGTGATCTCGTACAAACCGTTCACGGTCTCGCGCGCCAAGCTGGTCTTACGACCATGCCTGAAGTCGGCTACTACCGCTCTCCAGAAGTGAACGCCTTCGCAACAGGTCCGACAAAAAATAACTCCCTCGTCGCAGTATCGACGGGTCTCTTGAGCTCGATGGACAAACGCTCTGTTGACGGTGTTCTCGGTCACGAAGTGGCTCACATCGCCAATGGCGACATGGTCACGATGACTCTTCTTCAAGGTGTAGTGAACGCTTTCGTGATGGCACTCGCTCGCGTCGTCGCTTTCGCCATCGATCAGTTCCTGCGTGGTCGCGACGAAAACAGCAGCGGACTGGGCGGCCTCGCTTATCCGTTTACAGTCATGGCACTCGAGATCGTGCTCTTCATTCCAGGCTCGATGATCGTCGCGTACTTCTCGCGCATGCGTGAATATCGCGCGGACATTGGCGGAGCGAAGTTTGCTGGTCGCGAGAATATGATTGGCGCTTTGCGCAGCCTTCAACGTCTTCACGACGTGAACCTGCAGGTTCCAGAGAAGTCCGGCGCGATCGCCGCTTTGAAAATCGATACGAACAAAGGCGGCCGCATGGCGCTTCTGTTCTCGACCCATCCCCCACTCGAAGCTCGGATTGCTCGCTTAGAGCGCCAAGCGCTCTAAGCTTTTGAGTTCCTCGAATAGTTAGTGAGCAGTGACCGCGAACTGCTCACTTTCTGTTGAGTTCGCCATTGCTCCAGTCGAGCAGTTTCCTTCTGTGATCGTCATCAGAACTTTGTCGAAGTAGCCAGTACCCACCTCACGCTGGTGACGAGTGGCCGTGTAGCCGTCGGCTTCCGATGCAAATTCCGCATTCTGAAGATCAACATACGCAGGCATTCCGCGTTCCGCGTAATCGTTGGCCAGAGAGTATGAGTGGTAGTTCACCAGATGCCAGCCAGCGAGCGTAATGAACTGGAACTTGTACCCCATTGCGCCGAGTTCTCGTTGGAACTTCGCGATCGTGTGTGCATCGAGATTCTTGCTCCAGTTGAATGACGGCGAACAATTGTAGGCAAGTGGCTTTCCCGGATGCTCGGCATGAATTGCCTCGGCGAATTCACGAGCTTCATCAAGATCGGGCTTCGACGTTTCAACCCACAGAAGATCCGCATAGGGCGCATAGGCGAGGCCGCGCGCAATTGCCGCCCGTATTCCAGGCTGAACACGGAAGTATCCTTCAGGCGTACGTTCGCCCGTTAAGAATTCGCGATCGTACGAATCGATATCACTGGTCAGAAGAGTCGCGCCGAGTGAATCCGTACGTCCGATGATAACCGTCGGCACACCAAGCACGTCAGCCGCCAAACGCGCGCTGACAAGAGTGCGAACAAACGCATTGGTTGGGATCAAAACTTTTCCGCCAAGGTGTCCGCATTTTTTTTCGGAAGCCAATTGATCTTCGAAATGCACACCGGCGGCGCCAGCTTCGATCATCGACTTCATGAGTTCAAAAGCGTGCAATGGACCACCAAAACCAGCTTCCGCGTCAGCGACGATCGGCGCATACCAATCGAAATCCGTTTTGCCTTCAGCCTTTTCGATTTGATCAGCGCGCATCAAGGCATTGTTGAGGCGGCGAACGACCGAAGGAACGCTGTTGGATGGATACAGGCTTTGATCAGGATAGGTCTGCCCAGAGAGATTCGCATCACCGGCGACTTGCCATCCGCTCAAGTAAAGAGCCTTCAATCCGGCTCTGACATAAGACACCGCTTGAGCGCCCGTCATTGCGCCCATCGTATGAACGTAAGGTTCTGAATTCACCAAATCCCAAAGTCGACGAGCTCCGCGCTCTGCCAGAGTGTATTTCATGTCGATGCTTGGGCGAAGTCGAAGCACATCTTCAAAAGAATAAGGCCGGCGAATTCCCTTCCAACGAGATTCAGTTTTCCATTCACGCATTTTCAACCTCCGTTTTCAAAAGCGTTCGGTACGCAGGAACAGTAAGAAACTCTTCGAAATAAGGAGCGAGCACGAGCCGCGACAAAAGATCCTTCGCGAGTAAAACCTTGGCCTTCGGCAATCTTTGAGAGAGCTTGCGCTCGGCCTGCTCAAGACGCGCACAAAACTCATCGGCACTCAATGTCGTCATATCTCGCGTGGTCACTCGACGACTCACCCATTGCCAGAGTTCAGCCCGTGAAATTTCGGCCGTCGCTGCGTCTTCCATCAAATTGTTGATCGCGACAGCTCCCTGGCCGAGAAGCCAATGAGTTATGTACTCCAGTGCGACCTCGATATTGAGATCAACTCCAGCATCAGTCACATCGAGATAACTGAGGTCACCCGGCAAAAGATTTTCTGCCGTAAATTTCAATGCGTCGTCGTTGATGACATCTTTCTGATGAGGACGATTTCCAAACTTACGACTGAAAACCTCTTCAGCCACGCGAACAAGATCCGGATGAGCCACCCATGTTCCGTCAAATCCATCGGAAGCTTCGCGCTCTTTGTCTTCTCTGACTTTTGCGAAGGCCACCCGATTTACTTCGGGATCTTTTCGAGAAGGAATGAACGCGGACATACCACCGATTGCATGGGCTCCGCGACGATGACATGTCGACACCAAGAGTCGTGCATAAGAACGCATAAACGGAACAGTCATCGTGAGCTCTGTTCTATCAGGAAAAATCGTTTCAGCCGTCGGGCCTAGAGTTTTGATAATGCTAAAGAGATAGTCCCAACGTCCGGCATTCAAACCAGCTGCGTGCTCACGCAACTCAAATAAAATTTCGTCCATCTCGAAAGCCGCAAGGATGGTCTCGATAAGAACAGTGGCTCGGATCGTACCCTGACGAATTCCCAATCGATCTTGCGCAAACACGAAGACGTCATTCCAAAAGCGTGCCTCAAGATGGCTTTCAATTTTCGGAAGGTAGAAGTAGGGCCCACTATCATTCGCAATGAGATCATGTGCGTTGTGGAAAAAATAAAGACCGAAGTCCACGAGAGACGCCGACATTGGACAACCGTCAAACAAGAGTCCGGCCTCTTCGAGGTGGAGGCCCCGAGGTCGCACGACGAGAGTCGCCCGCTCAGCGTTCAATTGATAATCTCGGCCATCGTTAGAATGAAACTCTAAAGTGCCGAGGACGGCGGCTCTGAGAGCTCGCTGCCCAGCCATCACGTTTTCCCAAGTCGGAGAAAGTGAGTCCTCGAGATCCGCCATGAAAACACGCGCGCCAGAATTCAGCGCATTGATCATCATCTTCGGCTCTGCAGGCCCCGTGACTTCTACTCTGCGATCGAGAAGATCTTGCGGAGCCGGCGCTACCTTCCAAGATGATTCGCGAATGTTCTTGGTCGACGACAAGAAGTCGAGTTGCTCGCCTTTTGAAATCCGACTCGCCCGCTCTTGCCGGTGCAACAAAAGCTCACGACGACTCTCACCGAATGCACCTTCAAGTTCCTCGAGAAAGAGGAGTGCCTCTGGGGTCAGAATTTCCGACATCGCCTCAGCTTTGCGCACGGCTCTGATGTGAAAGAGATTTGCTTCGAAGGGAATAGAACGATTTGACTCGATGTTGGCAACCATTCTCAGTCTCCTTTGCCTTCAACGTCAGCGATTTCAAGACCTAAACTTGTATTGATCAATGCCGAAATCGATTTGTGTGGATGACTACAATAGAGTTGTAGCTCTAATTTGATTTTTCGAGGATTTCCCTTGGCAAAACTGAGCGCATAGAGTTACTGCTCTATTCAGCAGAGGACACAGATGAAGCGTGGACAAAACAGAGAGCGAATTCTTCTCGCGGCCGTCGATCTCTTCAACGATGCTGGGACAGTCGCAATCACGACAAATCACATTGCAGAAAACTTGAAGATCAGTCCGGGGAACCTCTACTTCCATTTTCGTAACAAAGAAGAAATCGTGCGCGAACTCTTTGAGCGCATGTGCAAAGAGACTTACGAAGTCTGGATTCCAGACAAGAAACTCGACGCTCACGCGACTCCGCTTCAACTCATCGAAAAATCATACGAGATCTTTTGGACATACCGATTCTTTCACCGCGAGCTTTATCACCTGCGAAGAAAAGATCCCGTTTTAGCGAAGCGCTGGAAAGCTCACATCACGAAATGCGTTCGCCTTCTTCAAGCGTCGTATCACCACTGGGTCAAAGCCGGCGTCATGAAGAAGATCGAAGACCCTAAAGAAATGAAAATGATCGCAGATCTCGTCTTAATGACATGCAGCTCATTCCTTCAATTCTTCGAAAGTCCCGACAAACCAGCGACTCGCCGAACCCTCAGAGAAGGCCTCGAACACATCTTGAGACTCTTACTGCCATACCACACCGAGTCTCACCGCCCCGAAGTCCGCAACTGGCTCGCCAGCTAGTCCCAAGAGGTGCGCCGCTCCCGATGGTAGCAAGGGTGCGTTGGACGCACCCTTGCTACCATCGGGAGCGGCGCACCTTCCGGCATGAAATTGAAAGTCATTCGCAATAAGCTTTGACGGGGCTCAAAGGCTTGGCTATGAACGGTTCCATGACTTTTCAAAGCCCGATTCATCCTACCGTTTTGCCTGTTAGCCACGATCAAGAGCCCTTGGCTCGTAAAGCCGCTCGTGGCGAGAAGATCCCTAGTAAGAAGATCATTCGTGATCTTGGCCTGAAAGTGACGACACAGCGATTGCTGATTCTCGACCTGGTTCGCAAGGGCCCAAGCCACTTCACGGCACAAGACGTTTTTGAATCGGTTTCCGCAAAGAACCCAGCCGTTGGCTTCGCTACCGTCTATCGTTTCTTGCGCACACTCTCAGAACAAAGCTACGTCACCGAAGTTCGCATGGGCGGAATGCCCGCGCGTTACGAGTGGGCGGCCAAGCGCCATCACGATCACCTGACCTGCACGTCATGTGGATCGATCGTCGAGTTCGAAAACACCGAGATCGAACGTCTGCAAGAGAAAGTCGCTAAAGAACACGGCTTCCAACTCACTGAGCACATCCTTGAACTCTACGGAATTTGCCCGGACTGCCGAAAAAATGCTGCGGCTCGCGGATAAGCCAGCCGGCCTATCAACACACACATCTCTCAGCGTGAACGAAAAAGAAAGCCGACTCCTCGATGGAGTCGATGGGTTTCTTGAGTATTGCGTGCTTCGAGACAGCACCGATCTTTGGCCCGTGCACCGACTCGATAAAGAAACGACTGGTGCTATCGTTTTCGCTCGCTCAAAAGAAGTGGCCGAAAAACTGCGCGTCAGTTTCGAAACTCGTGACGTAAAAAAACGCTACCTTTTCATCACCGATCGTCGCGCAAGCCAGTCCCAATACACATATGAATCATTGATTGAGAAACGCGGAAAAGAATTCGTTTCTACGCAGTCGCAAGCAAACAACTCTCGCACTCAATTCAAAAAACTCGGACAGCACGAAACTTTCTCACTCTGGGAAGCACTTCCAGAATCAGGCCGACCGCATCAGATTCGTCTGCATGCACAGGATCTCGGAATTCCGATTCTAGGCGACTCACTTCATGCTGGTTCAGAGTTTCCATCACTGTGTCTACATAGCGCATCAATAGAGTTCAGCCTTGATGGTGAATCGATTCATCACGAATCACAGACACCACGTTATTTTTCCGATCTCACTCTTCTCAGCGATCGTCGCTTGTGCGCCTGGCTCGCAGCCATTGACCGCCGCGAACGCCTTTTGAAGAGTCATTGTCTTCTGAAGAGCGAAACCCTTCGCTGGATTCACACTGAAGGCGATCCTTTGCGAGTCGAACAACTCGGAAGCATCTTTCATTTTTCATGGTTCGCCGATCAAATGCCTTCACAAGATGAAAATCGAAGCCTGAAACGACTCTGCGAAATCATGGGTTGGAAAGACCGGTATCTTCAATTGCGTGGCGATCGCGGGCGAACGCCGAATGAAGAGCGGTTTGAACTCTCGCAATCCGATCTTGCGCTCCGATGG
>DATLHP010000182.1:0-7475 GCA_035539835.1 Bdellovibrionales bacterium | reverse complement strand
ATTTTTAACTAAGGAGATCTGGAGACGTCCGACCACATGCGGCAAATTGGCCGCCAGATTGCTACCCCAAACCTCTAAGGAGAATTTGAAATGAAAACCCTCTCTTTGCTCCCCAAGTCGGTCCTTGTTTTCTCGTTCCTCACTCTGACTGCCGGAATCGCAAAAGCGGCTCCGTGTGACTCAGTCAATCTCAACGGAAACTACGCTTACGACGAATACGTTCGCCCAGACGGCGCCCCAGGAAACGCAAACAAGGTTCAGATTTCGCAGAACGGCTGTGAGGTGAAAATCACGGACCGAGCAAATAAGGCTGAATGGATTCTCGACTTATCAGGCAAGACCCTGACATCGGTTCCCGCTAGCATCATTAAAGCTAATAGCACCAGCGGTGTCGTTGCAAAACGGGCTTTTGAATCAATGAAAATCCGCACGGTTTTGAAAAGCGACGATTGGGGACCTCATGTTGAAGTCACTATCGTACAAGATATTCCAAAAACCCCCGACACTCGTTTCACCAAAGGAAGTCTCTTCAACGTTCAGGTCAAAATGACCGGCAAGCTCGCTCTCTGGGGAGACGGACCATCAGAAGATAAAATCGACCGAGTCCACAGTATTCACCTCGCAGAACCCAAAGTGCGCGTCGTCGGTGTTTCAGACCCGGCGTTACCTGCTCCCCTTGATCAAGCGTTCATGAGCGGAGCGAACTATGTTCTTCGTTGGACGGATGGAGCCTTCGGAAGTTCGTTCGCATTCTTAAACCTTCGTCGTGTAAAATAATTTAGGTAATTGAAACCATGAAGACTGATTTCATGAAATTTCAATTCTTATGCGGGCTCTTGCTGATTGGGCCCGCTCTGCCATCGGCGGCCTTCGCCGCGGGTGGTGTCGATGGCGGTGGCGGCGGATCTATTACCTGCACAATCCCTGACGCTGACAGCGGACAAGTGATTCGCACCGTTGAAAACGGCGAAGTGGTTTACCGCTATGTACGCACAGGTCAGGTCTATCAGTCATTGATGACGAATGGTCGCGACTTTCAGTTCCTCGACTTGTGGGAAGCAGAAACGGGCTTCGGCCCATTCTTCTTGAACCAGATCGACATTCCATACAATGAAGACTCTGTGGATACCCAAGTCGATCGAGCGATGAAACGTCTGGTTGAAGTACTTCCCGAACTTGGGAAGAAGTCAGAGATCGCGCTTGCACACATCCGCAAGAACATTCTGCCTCTTCCCGACGGAGTCGTGGTCGATGAGCCCCGAGACACCCGCATTCGCTTTAAACCGAAAGAATGCAAGGTCGTGGGATTCGCTCTCTATTCGGACGAAGATGACAACTTAGCGATCGACCCGAGCATGAAGAAGCTCGTTACAAAAACGGATTTCGCGGCACTTTTCATTCATGAGGCAATTTATAAAGTCTTGCGAAACGAACAGAACGAGCAGGATTCATGGAGAACCCGCCGAATCGTCGCCTTCTTGTTCTCGAACGAAAAACTCGATCCGAAAATATTGCTCGATGGATTCCCGAAGCCATAGCCAAACGGGGTGATTGATCGTTAAACTCTTGAATGAGTGAAGATCACCCCGAATTTTTCAACCAGGTTCATATCTTCCGTCGCACTGTTTGCGTGGATCATCGTCGCCTACACGATTCCGAACCAATTCGTCCTTTTTCCCACGACGAACGTTCCGTTGACCACGGTCGATACATGGATCCCGCTGTCGGCACCATGGACCTGGATCTATATCAGCTACTACCCGTTCATTTATTTCGCTTATTTCGCTGCACGCTCGTCTGGTAATGCGAAACGATATCTTTTTATGATGGCTGCGTTGGCTTTCGTGTCGATGCTGATCTTCATATTCTTTCCGACTGAAATCATTCGAGAACCATATCCTTTGGTCGGAGACGATTTCTCGACCTTCGCATTGGCGACGATTCGTAATCTCGACAACAGCGTTA
Source organism: Bdellovibrionales bacterium (assembly GCA_035539835.1). Classification (GTDB taxonomy): domain Bacteria; phylum Bdellovibrionota; class Bdellovibrionia; order Bdellovibrionales; family JAMPXM01; genus DATLHP01. The sequence goes on along the minus strand of DATLHP010000182.1, from coordinate 5,510 downwards.
ATTGCCTTCCGAGTATGCATATAGCAATGAGCTGCATGGCTGCTTACACATACGCGTCCGAATCGAAGACTTTGGGCATTTTCGGATTTGTTTGGGCTTTACTCATCGCCTATTCAACGATGGCAACGAAGCAACATTACTTCTTAGATGTCATCGGCGGAGTCGGCCTCGCCACGACGATGGTGCTCGCGTTTAAATATTTTGGCCGTGATAGACAGTTTTGACGTTTACGAATTCTTGAATTCCAAACCAAGACAGCTCGCGTCCGTAGCCAGAATGCTTCACACCGCCGAATGGCAAGCGAGAGTCTGATTTCACTAACGCATTCACGAAAACAGAACCAGCCTCGATCTCACGAGCAAGTCGGTCCGCCTTCACTTTGTCTTTCGTGAAAATCGCGGAGCCAAGGCCGAAGCTCGAGTGATTCGCTAGCCGAATGGCGTCCGCTTCGTCTTGTGCTTCGATGATCGCAGCAACAGGGCCGAAAATTTCTTCGTAAAAAGCCACCATACCGGGCTTCACTCCGCTCAATACTGTCGGCGGATAATAAGAGCCGGGACCTGAAGGAACTATTCCTCCACAAAGAAGCTTTGCACCTTGCTGAATGCTTTTTTCCACCTGCTTATGCACATCATCTCGCAGATCTCTGCGCGCAAGAGGGCCAATCAAAGATTTTTCGTCCCGAGGATCGCCAAATTGAATAGCGCGGAACTTCTCGACGTAACCGTTTTCAAACTTTTCTCGTAAAGAGCGAACGACGATGAAACGCTTTGCCGCGATACAGCTCTGACCGGCATTGATAAGACGGCTTTTAACGCATGTTTCGATAGCCAGCTTGAGATCGGCATCATCAAGAACGATATATGGATCGCTTCCACCGAGTTCGAGAACGGTCTTCTTCAACTCTGATCCGGCCACAGAGGCGACGGATCGACCCGCTGGAGTGCTTCCAGTCAAAGTCACAGCTTTAACGATCGGATGTCGAATGACTTTTTCAACCTCACTCCCAGGAACAAGAATCGTCGAAAAAACACCCTTCGGAAATCCGGCTTCGAGAAAAATCTCTTCGAGCGCAAGAGCACAACCAGAAACATTCGAGGCGTGCTTCAACACCCCGACATTTCCGGCCATCAATGCTGGTGCGGCAAAACGAATCACCTGCCAAAACGGAAAATTCCAAGGCATTACAGCGAGGACGACTCCCAACGGATCAAAGGCGACATAGCTGTCGAGAGCATCGGTTTCGATCTTTCGATTCGCCAAAAACTGCGGGGCATTCTCTGCGAAATAGTCGCAACAGCTTGCGCATTTTTCGACTTCTGCAACTCCATCCCGGAGAACTTTTCCCATTTCATCGGCCATAAGCTCGGCGAGTTCAAATTTTCTCGCCCGCATGACCTTGCCTGCAGAACGCATCAGGGCTGCGCGCTCCGCGAAATTCGTCTTTCGCCATTTTCGGAAAGACGAGTCTGCTTCTTGAAGAATCCCCGCTACGACCGCATCGCTATGGCGATCGTAGCTTCGGATTTTTTCACCAGTATGAGGATTGATACTTTCGATCAGTGTACGACCTCTTCAGGTTTGAGTTCCATGCAAGCTTGCGCTTTTCCGTCTTTGAAATCAATCGGCACCGAGAATTGCTCATGGGCAATGAGCCACTTTCCATCGACTTTTCTGAAGCCGAGCGTATGGCGCACCCAACCTGATTCAATTTTTCCTTCTTTGCTTGTGCCACCGCATTCAACAATCGCGTGGGCAAAGGCCACATCACTACCGGCAACGATTCTTAGATCCCGAGGCGTATAAACCCACGGTGTTCCCATCATTGAGGCGCCTTTTTCCCATGCCTTGCGATAGCGATCACGACCGACGATTTGCAACGGCGCCATCATATCGAAAGCAACCGCATCTTCGGTATAAAGCTTCATCAGATCGTCGATATTGCCGGCTCTGAAGGCCGTTACATAGCGATTAAGAACCTCTCGAACCTGAGGCTCATCGTCCGTCGTCGTGCGAGTCTGCGGTGTTGTTTGCTGTTTTTGAATGTCCATAAATTCCTCCAAATTAGATTCGAAGAAAAATTTTAAGACGGAAGCTTTGAACGAGGGCTGCCCGCACGACTCATTTCTGTGCCGTTTTCTGGCCAAATCCACTGCCGCTTCATTACCTTTCTTCACTCAATCAGCGCATTGTCGAGAATGATTCACGTTCGGGGCTGGTCTCAGGCGTGCAGTGATTCGAAACACAAATCAAAACACCCAACAAAGGTAGATACTCGTGCGCGCCTCGTCCCTTTTTTCTTTAACGATTCTTTCATATTCGCTTCTCTTCTCTAGCGGCGCTAAAGCAGACACTTCGATTCAGTTCGAACCCATGCGCCCCGCTCGTTGCGACCAGCGCGACTACAATCTCGTCAACTGGGTCTATTCTATCGATAAACTCGGGCCTGAAACTGAAGACGAAGTAAAATTCGGCTTTCAAACGCAGTATGGCCCTTGTGTTGGCAGACTTCTCTCTGCTCATCCCATTGATACCGGCATCGTTTATTTCGAAACCCTTGAAGACGGCACTCACTTTCGTCTGAGTGAGCCAGTGAAAGTGTCATTCAAACAAGGAGCAACTCCTGAAGTTCTCTCAGTTGCTTTGAAGTTCAAGAAGAACAAGATCTTCAAGAACGCCGAGAAAGACGCAGAAGGGCGCAGCATTGCCGTGTTCCACATGAAATTCTACCCATACGGCCTCTATGACACGCTCTATGGACCATCAAATTCAATGTTTGATTCCTTCGGACGTAGACTTCAATACGTTCGCTACAACGGATCTTTCAATTGGCGTATTACACTCACACAAAATCCAGATGGAACGTCGAAAGTCGATGTTCAGACGATTAGCGAGTGACTGTCCAGGTTACCGTCTGAGTCATCAGCTTCTTTCGAGCTGCCTCATCACGGACGGCTGACGTGTTGTCGATAACGGTGACCGCGAGCTTGTTCGAATTCGATGTCAGCAAAAGAGTGCGGACATCGATTTGTGATTGCCCCTTGAATTGATCAAGGGGCTTTCCATTCAAAGTCCAAGTGATATCAAGCGGGCGACCGGCGGGCTTCATCGGCGAAATCCAAAACACACCGGCGGCGTATCGACCTACTGGCATAAACGATTCAATCGGTTTCACCTTTTCGTAGATTTTCAAAATGAACTTCTCGATGTTCACTTCTTCGTAGGCGTTTCCAAGAACGCGCATCTTGGATGCGAAGGTCGGTCGATAATACTTGCTTGAATAGCACGAGCCCGGAAACGCACTGACGTTTTGCACATCAAGCCAGCGATACCATTTCGCTTTTGCGCTTTGCATTTGTGCACGCGTTTCTTTGGCAACGTTTGCGAACGAAGTGCAGTTGCTGACAACTCCTTGAGTGTCATACTCATCGCCAAGACCGGCAAATGAATGTCCAAATTCGTGAAGCGCAAGTTCTAAGGAGCTCGGGTTTCGCGCAGCGTATGTCGCAACGGCTGGCTTCAAATATCCAGCCCCACCGTATTCATCAGAATTTGCTAAAGCAAAGACGACATCAACAGCTGGTGCGTTTCCAGCTTCTGCACTGACTTTGTTCAAGTTTGCGCAAAGAAGACGAGGAAGACCGCTACAACCAAAGGTCATTTCGAGTGCCGTTTTTATTTTCCCGCCATTGGCTCGGGAAACTCCAGATTCAGAAGACACGACATCGACTCGATGAAAGGCAAAATAGCTTGCGTAACTCTTGAATGGCTCTTGCTTCAGGATCGAAGCGATACTTCGATCAACGTCACTGACATAGACTGGTATCTGAGATGCCGTATAGCCATCACCCACGAAGACCAAGTTGATGCGGTTTACGCTGGTCACTGACTTCAAAGTTGTGACCTGACTTTTTTTCGATGCCGCCCAAGCCGACACTTGATAGCTGTTACGCATTGGATCTTTGATGAAAGAAGATTCAATAAATTCGCCGGACGAATTCACGCCTTCATAGCGAATTTCCGCAGAGCTTTGGTCGAAACTGAATTCTTTGTTGGCTTGCGGGACTGCCCGAGAACAAGCTGGCAGAACCGCACTAGAAGCCAATAATATGGCCACAATCCATCGCATGAATCCCGATCGGGAGTTTCATAACGGGACATAAGTAGGCCAAGGTCTAGAAGGTACTCTTTTCGCTCGAAGTGGCCGTGCCAATTGACGCTAAGACGATCAGGCCAATGGCGGTCCATTGCACACCGGTCAATCGTTCGCTCAACAGAATCCAGCCGGCGACCGCACCAATCGCTGGCTCCAAGCTCATAAAAATTCCGAATTTTTTTGTCGAGATTCTTTTGAGTGCCGTCATTTCCAAAGAGTATGGAACCGCACTTGAAAACACTCCCACGCCAATCGCCATCGGCAGAGCAGAGAGATTAAAAAGAGCCGATCCTGCCGTGAAAGCACCGATCGGAACAACGACCATCGCCGCAACCGCCATCCCCACGGAAGTTATCATACCCGATGAAATGGAACGACCCGCGCGTTGACCGAAGACGATGTAGAGCGCCCAACAAACGCCGGCGCCAAATGCAAACGCGATCCCGATCGGGTCCAACGCAGGCGAGAACTCCGCCAACGGCAGAATCAAAACAATGCCGGCGATCGCCAATAGAACCCAGACGAAGTCTTTGGGTTTCTTTGAAGCGAAGACCGCAACCGCAAGAGGGCCGACGAATTCAAGGGCAATTGCAATTCCGAGCGGAATCCGTTCGATGGCTTTGTAGAACAATATGTTCATCGTCCCCAATGCGAGACCATAGGGAATAATGAGTGCCACTTCAGATCGCGAAAGCCTTTTCGTCCAAGGGCGCCAGATCGCACAAAGAATCAAGGCAGCTATGACGAGGCGATATGTCGAAGTTCCTTCAGAGCCAACAATGGGAAAAAGGTTTTTCGCCAACGCCGCTCCGAACTGAATTGAAATCATTGCCGTGAGCAGCGCCAGAATCGGAAATGTCATCGTTCGAAAAGTCTACCTTGCGAGATAACCACCATCAATCGGGTAGTACGACCCGTTGGCGAATGACGCCTTTTCGGAACTCAACCAAAGGATCAACTCAGCGACCTCTTCCGCCTCCCCGAGCCGACCGATCGGATGTTGGTCCACCAGAGCCGTCATTTGCTCTGGAGTCATACTTTTTTCGACCAGTGGGGTTCGTATGAAGCCCGGGCCAACTGCATTGATTCGAATTTTTTTAGCAGCGTATTCGATCGCCGCCGTTTGCGTTAGTCCCACCACTCCGTGCTTCGCAGCGACATAAGCACAAGAGTTCGCAAATCCGACTTCGCCAAGAATCGACGCAATATTGACGATCGCACCACCGCCGTTTTTCATCAGCGCCGGAATTTGATATCGCATTCCGAAAAACACACCACTGAGATTCACAGCAATGACTTTGTCCCAACCCTCACGCGGATATTCTGCGATAGGAGCTGTCGGCCCGCTAATACC
>DATLHP010000181.1:0-3639 GCA_035539835.1 Bdellovibrionales bacterium | reverse complement strand
ACTTGCGACGGCAAGCATTAATAGAATGGTCTTCACTCTCATAGGCTAGCAGAACTGCAGTTTCTTGACCCTTACAAATTCCTCCGGGGATAATCTCAGTTCTAAGGGAGGGGCGTAATGCTCGTAGACAAGCTGTTCAATATTGCTCAAGGCGGCGCGGAAGCTATTCTTTGGTTGCTTCTCATCGTCAGCGTTATCAGCATCGGTATCATTCTTGAGCGTTTCTGGACGCTTCGCCAGGTCGCGAACCGAAGCAACCGCGCAAAAGATCGTATGCGCGAAGCCCTTCAATCGAACAATCTCGACGAACTCGAAGAAATCAGCAAAGACCGCGACTCTCTTGAGGGGCGCGCGCTGTCTTACGGACTTCGCCACATCAAAGAATCCGGCGTGAATGGGCTGCCAGAGATCTTCAACTCGTTCGCACTTCTCGAAAGACCATTCCTCGACAGAAGCTTGAACTTCCTGGCAACAGTCGGATCAAACGCTCCTTTCGTCGGACTTCTTGGAACAGTACTCGGGATCATGAAAGCGTTCCGCGATCTCGCGCAAAATGCGAGTGCTTCTGGAAACGAAGCCGTTATGCTCGGTATCGCCGAAGCCCTTGTCGCAACAGCGGTTGGACTCTTGGTCGCGATTCCAGCAGTCATTGCCTACAACGCTTTCTCTCGCCAAGTTCGCAGTTCACTTCAGAGCCTTGAAACCGTTCGTGAGCTTTGCGTTGCGTACGCGAAGAAGAAAGGGCGCGCATAATGGCAATGAAACTCGGAGGTGGAGACGACGAGCCAATAGCAGAAATCAACGTCGTTCCCCTCGTCGATATCATTTTGGTTGTTTTGATCATCTTCATGGTGACGGCACCGCTCGTGCTAAAACCGACGATCGACATCAACCTGCCAAAAGCGGCCAGCGGCGACGAAAGCCCGCCGACTCCGCTGAACATCGCCGTCAACAAAGAAGGTGCGATCAGCCTCAACGGTCAGCCAACAACTCTTGAAAACGTCGCCGCATTCGCAACAAAAATGGCGCAAGAAAAGCCGGATACGGCGGCCATTCTTCAAGCCGATCGTTCAGTCACGCTTGAAACGTTAACGGCCGTCATCGACATCGTGAAAACAGCCGGCATTAAGAAAGTCGCTTTCTCTATCGAGAAGAAATAGCTGCGTCGAACTGACCGTTTGGCGCTCCCGCCTCGATCCAATCCTCAATCGCGTCGATTTCGTCTTCTGAAAGGTCCTCTGGTCCAGGCGGCATGTCTCCTGACTGCACCATAACAAAGAGGCTACTACCCTGCGGATTTCCAGGTGAAACAACGGTGATGTCGGCAACGACATCGGAATGCGACGTCAGATCGAGAGCACCCGATGGCGACTCGCCTGAGTGGCAAGCCACACACTTCGCATTGAAGATCTGAGATTGTATTTCGCCGTAGGTATTAATCTCGTTTTCTCCGCTATCGCCACTGCCGGTGTTATTCCCAACGTCATTACTCGTTTCATTTCCGTCACTGGAACTCGAGTATCCGTCATCTCCGGAACAACCGACGAAAAGACCAAATGCCACAAGTCCCACCACGAGCTTGACCGTGTTACGAAGTCTCACACCTACTCCTCTGTTAAAACCGATCGATACTGATGGATTTCGACGGCGAATAAATGAAGTCAGTTTTATGATTTGCGCTAGATCACTTCAAAGAAGGGACTTAAGGTGCTTGATGAGACTTGTTTGAACAGCCGATCGATCGGGCTTAGCGCCCAAAATCTCTTCCATCGACGTCATTGTCTCTGATGTGAATCCACATGGATTCATTCCGCGATGCGCCTGCGGATCGAAATCGACATTGAGGGCGAGGCCATGAAAGCTGATCCATTTGCGAACACCGATGCCGATCGACGCGATCTTTTTTGATCCAACCCATGCGCCGGTTGCTTCGACCGCTTCGTCTTCGCCGACCATCGTCGCCTTCACACGACCACTTGCCTCGATGCCAAACTCTTTCAATGTCGCCGCCATCGCTTCTTCCAAGGTACGCATGTACTTATGGAGATCGCGACCACGTTGGTTGAGATCGAGAATCGGGTAAACAATAATCTGGCTCGGACCGTGATAAGTCGCTCGGCCGCCGCGATTCACTTCTACCGTCTCGCCCTTCCAACCAAAAACGTCGCCAGGCTTGGTCGCACGACCGAGCGTCACGACCGGTGGATGAGTGCAGACGATAAGAGTTTCTCTCGCGAGTTCACGACTCACGAGATCGACATGATCGAGTTGCCTTTGAAAGGCTGACTGGTAATCGATGAGCCCCCAGTCCTGAATGCTCATCGTTTCGATGTCCATGGCTTAAGCGTTCGCGCGAGCGCCCGCAGCTGCTCCGGCTTTCGCACCCAGCGGCTTTTGAATGATGTGAATCGCATGACCAAGAGTGGCTTCAGCCGCCTCCATCATCGTTTCGCCGAGTGTTGGATGCGGATGGATCGAAAGTGCGATGTCTTCAAGACGCGCACCCATTTCAATCGCGAGAACCGCTTCTGAAATGAGATTCGAAGCTTCTGGTCCGACGATGTGAATACCAAGAACGATATTCGTTTTCGCATCTGCGATCATCTTTACGAAACCATCAGTTTCCATGAGCGATACGGCGCGACCGTTGGCTGCAAACGGAAATTTTCCAATCTTGAGATCAGTGTAGCCCGCTGCTTTTGCTTCGTCTTCTGTCATACCCGCTGCTGCGATTTCTGGATCAACGAAGATCACAGATGGAACGGTCTTCGCATCGTAAACGCGGTTATGACCAGCGATGACTTCTGCAACGAGAACACCTTCATGCGACGCCTTGTGCGCAAGCATTGGTTGGCAAGCGATATCGCCAATCGCGAAGATGTGCTGAATTGAAGTTCGGCGTTGAGCGTTCACTTTTACGAAACCGCGCTCATCGATCTGAAGACCGATGCCCTTGAGGTTGGCTTGATCTGAATTTGGCTTACGACCGACGGTAACGATGATCTTGTCAGCTTTGATCGTTTGCTCTTTACCACCGACTTCGACAGTCACTTCGACGCCCGAACCAGATTTCTTCCAGCCCTTCGCCTTTGCTTCCATCATGAATTCGATGCCGGCCTTTTTGTACCGGCGCTGAACGACCTGAACACATTCAGGATCAGCAAGACCAACTAGAAGGCCTTTATTTGCCTCAACGACTGTTACTTTCGTTCCGAAGTTCGAAAGCATTCCACCGATTTCAAGACCGATGTAACCGCCACCGATAACGACGACGCTCTTTGGAACTTCGCTCAAAGCCAAAGCGCCCGTCGATGAACACACGAGATCTTCGTCGAATTTGAAACCAGGAATTTCGATCGGACGTGAACCCGTTGCGAGAATGAAGTTCTTTGCAGTGACAGAATCAGTTCCGCTGCTCGACTTCACCGTGAGTTCGTTGGCTGTTTTGAATGTCGCCTCACCACGAATGATGGTGACACCGTTTCCTTTCAGTAGTTGCTCAACTCCGCCCGCCATGCGATCGCAAACGCTCTGTTTCCACTTCTGCGTTTGCTTCATGTCGACAGAAACGTTTTTCGCAGTGATCCCCATGTCTGGAGCTTGGTGCGAAAGCTTGTGCAAAAAGTGGCCAGCCGAAAT
>DATLHP010000180.1:0-9223 GCA_035539835.1 Bdellovibrionales bacterium | reverse complement strand
GCCTAATGCAACATAAGAACTCGTGCCTTGGGTCGACAGAACGATCGAAGCCACAAACCCGGCCCATACCAGGTAAACACCGATCAAGGCTGCCAAGAACCATGGACGAACAAACGAGTTTCGAAGAAACGAATCAATTTGCTTCGTAGAAACTCTGAACTCTGCCGACGGATTTGCTGACAGTATCAGTCGTGTAAAGAACCAGCTTTCACGTTGAAGTCCCTGCACATCACTTTGTCGTGATCGCAACTGATCGATCGATGGCGGTGGTGCTGCCATCATCCAAGAATGCAGGCAAAGAGCGCCCTCATCAGTGATCGTTTCGTCCAAAAGACTCCAAAGCGAGTGGGGCCCGAAGTAATAAAGATCGTGAGATTCGGGTCGATCTTGCGAAAGTCCATCGGGAGTGAGTTTGCCCGACGGTTTTCCGCGAAGGCGCTGTTCTTGTCGTTCAAGAAAAGCCGCATATCGAGTCAGAGTCTCAAAATAGGCTTTCCAGCGAGCCGTTCGTACGACGAGCCAAGCAAACAGGGGAATAAAGATCGCCACTGCGATCGGAGCAATCCCAAGTTCTGGCTTAATGGCCGATATCAGAAGCGCTACAAAAAACACTCCGGCGGCGATCAGGCGCCAGCGTTGGTGACGTTCAACCGTGACTTTCACCACGGCTGTGATCTTCGCTAGGCGGGTTCTTTTGCGGCTAAATTGAGCAGCTGTCGCTAGAGACGATGAATCCATTAGGTGATGATGCGCAACAATCGCTAAGGGCTCAAGAAGATTGCCATGGTGCATCCGAGTTGTTACACCTTATGCCTCATGAGCGACTTTCAATCCGAAATCCTTAGGCGAAGAACCTTTGCCATCATCTCGCACCCTGACGCCGGTAAGACGACACTGACCGAAAAGCTCATCTATCATGGTGGCGTCATTCACGAGGCAGGCGAGGTCAAAGGGAAAGCCGGAACCAAGGCCGCGACTTCTGACTGGATGGCGCTCGAACAACAGCGCGGGATCTCGATCACGTCTTCGGTGATCCAGTTCGATTACAAAGGTCTTCGCGTTAATCTTCTCGATACTCCGGGCCACAAAGACTTCTCTGAAGATACGTATCGAACTCTCGTCGCAGCCGACTCGGCAGTCATGCTGATCGACGTCGCCAAGGGCGTCGAAGAACGAACAAAAAAGCTCTACGAAGTCTGTAAGTACAGAAACATTCCGATCTTCACGTTCATCAATAAGTGCGACCGCGAAGGTAAAGTTCCACTCGAGCTCATCGACGAAGTCGAGACGACGCTCAAGATGCATTGCTATCCGGTAACGATGCCGATCGGTCTCGGCGGTCTTTTTCACGGCATCTATCATCGCCTTAAGAAACAGATCATCATCTATCACCCGAAGCATGAAGGTCTCCCGCAAGAGGTCATCCCAGTTTCAGGTCTCGATGATCCGAAGTGGAAAGAGCTCATCTCTGAGCAGGTCATCGAGATGGCCAAAGAAGAGATCGAACTCGTCGACGGAACTCTGCCGCCGTTCTCTCAAGAGAAATTCTTGAAAGGCGAAATTTCGCCTTTGACGTGGGGATCGGCAAAGCAAAACTTCGCTGTCGACACGTTCCTCGATATCTTCGTTGATCATGCTCCGGGGCCGGCGCCAAGGCATACGGCCACTGGAATGCTGAATCCGCTCGACAAGACATTCAGCGGTTTCGTTTTCAAAATCCAAGCGAATATGGATCGCAAACACCGCGATCGTGTCGCGTTCGTTCGTATTTGCTCAGGACAATTCGAGCGCGGAATGAAGGTGAATCACGTTCGTCTCGGACGCGAACTCAGACTCTCGCACTCAAACCAATTCGTCGCGCAAGAGCGTGAGACGGTCGATGTCGCTTACGCAGGTGATATCGTTGGCGTGAACGATTCTGGAAACTTCCAAATCGGCGACGCGATCACGACGGGCAAGACCATCGAGTTTGATCCGATTCCGAAATTCGCTCCTGAGCTCTTTGCGCGTTTGAGTGTTCGCGATGCTTTGAAACGTCAAAAGATGCTCAAAGGCCTGCAACAGATCTCTGAAGAGGGCGCGGTCCAGCTCTTCATCGAACCGGCCATCGGCGCGCAAGATCCGATCGTCGGAGTCGTCGGTGAACTCCAGTTCGAAGTTCTACAGTATCGTTTGCAAGACGAATACGGCCTCGAAGACGTCCGTATCAACCGAGCTCCGTTCACGGTTGCGAGATGGCCGAGAGATGTCGAAGGCAAGCCTGTCGAACATCTCAAAGGGAACTTCACGATTTATCGTGACCTCAACCAACAGCCGGTCATTCTTCTCAATCAAGAATGGGATTTGAACTGGGCGAAAAAAGAGAACCCAGATGTCGATTTCGCGACGTCGATCACTGCCGCTCGTTCAGGCAAACAAGTCTACGAAATCTAGTCTTCGCGCAGAGGCGCGCATTGACTTAAACAGCGCGACTTCGCGATGCTGACGTTGTCATGGCAATAGAAAACGTCCCCATTCGCATCACCAATCTCGTTAAAACCTTTGGCGAACTCAGAGCCGTCGACAACGTCAGCTTCGAAATGAAACCAGGCGAGGTCTTTGGACTCTTAGGACCGAACGGCGCCGGAAAAACGACGGTCATTTCGAATCTCGTGACGCTCGAAGAGCCAACGAGCGGAAAAGTTGAAATCTTCGGTCTCGACGTCACCAAAGAACCGCAGCGAGCGAAGATGCTCACGGGCTTCGTCCCGCAAGAAATCATCAATCACGGCTATTTCGACGTCGAAGAAATCTTAGAGTTTCATTCGGGTTATTTCGGATACCGCAAAAACAAAGACCGCATCGAGTGGATTCTTAAAAAGCTCTCTCTTTGGGAGCATCGAAAAAAGAAAGTGAAACAGCTCTCTGGCGGAATGAAGCGAAGACTTTTGATCGCCAAAGCCCTTGTTAACGATCCGAAGCTTCTGATTCTCGATGAGCCGACGGCCGGAGTCGACATCGAACTGCGTGAGTCTCTTTGGCGTTTTGTCGAAGAACTCAAAGGGCAGGGGATATCGATTCTTCTGACCACGCACTATATCCAAGAAGCTGAACAGCTCTGTGATCGTGTCGGTATCATCCAAAAAGGAAAACTCCGAAGAGTTGGCCCGACCCGCGAATTGATTAAAGAACTCACAAAACGCGAAATCGTCATTCGCATGAAGGTTCCGCCAATCGCTGATCCAAATCACCCGGCATTTCTATCGCGCAAAGGAAACGAACTCGTCTTCCAAGTCGCATCCAATGTTGGAGCCGGTGATCTTCTCGATGGTCTCGGTTTCGATCTTCGCGAAGTCGCTGATCTGGTGATTCGCGAAGGAAATCTTGAAGACGCTCTAAAAAGAGTTTTGGGAGATGTGAATGTCTAACGCGATTGCAGAGCTCGAAGCACGAACGCGTCTTCGTCCGTTTGATATCTTCTTTAGTCTCTACATCCGTGAGATGAAGCGGTTTTTGAAAGTTATCTTTCAAACGGTCTTCACGCCGATGATCAACTCGACACTTTATCTTTTGATCTTCGGGGTGAGTCTCGGAAGTGCGATTCAGCTGGATCATCCGATTTCGTACTTGGCGTTCTTGATTCCAGGTCTCGTGATGATGGGTGTTTTGAACAATGCCTTCCAAAATTCATCGAGCTCGATCGTCTCGGGCAAGTTTTCGGGCGATCTCGAAGACCTTAAAGTCGTTCCGCTCACGCCACAGATGATCATGTGGGCGATGTCGATCGGTGGTCTCACGCGGGGATTGATCGTTGGTTTGATTACGTTCTTGGTCGGTGAAGTTTTCATTTTCATCATCGAAGGACAGTTGATCACCGTCGCACACCCGCTTTGGTTGCTCTTCTTTTTGGTGGTCGGTGGTTTGACGTTCTCAAAGCTCGGAATCGCTGTCGCCTTCTTTGCAAAGACATTCGATCAGCTGAGTGCGGTCGGGGCTTTTGTTCTTTTGCCGTTAATTTACCTGGGTGGTGTCTTTTTCTCGCTCAAGGGACTGCATCCATTTTGGCAAACCGTCTCTTCATTCAATCCGGTTTTGTATCTGATCAATGGAGTGCGATACGGCCTTCTTGGTGTCACTGACGTGAGCATCTCAACAGCAGCCATCGTTTCGGTCGTTTTTCTTTTCGTGTTTCACTTTGTTGGCCTTCGGTCGTTGAAACACGGTGACTATCAGCGCTGGTAGTCGGTTAAGTAGGCCATTAAGTATTTGATCACAGGTCGTAGGCTGCTGTTTACATCAGCAGTTCGTATAAGTGATTGAAAGCTTGCGGTGATTTTGGTCACATGCACGCCATGACTGCCAATAGAAATTCAGATACCTACCGGCTACAGGTGTCTTTGATCGAGGCTCAAAAGCAGATCCTCGATCTCAAAGAACGCCTAGCCTTCGTTTCGTCGACGTTTGACGGTGGCGACGTTGTTCAGACGGCGATCGATCAAACGCTCGAAGGTATTCAAATCGTCGGCTTCGATTGGCGCTATCTCTATCTCAACCAGGCAGCAGCCAATCACGGTCGTACTGTGAAGGCTGATCTCATCGGTCGCACGATGATGGATTGCTATCCGGGTATCGAGATGTCGAGCGGCTTCGAACTCATGAAACAAGTCATGGTCGACCGAAAACATCGCAGCATGGAAAATCTTTTCGAATTTCCAAATGGCGACAAAGTTTGGTTTGAGCTGATCGTCGAACCACACACGGTCGGTATTCTCATTCGCTCCATCGACATCACGAAAAAGAAGAAGCTCGAAGAAGACTATCTTCACTCTCAAAAGCTCGAAGCCATTGGCCAGCTCGCAGGCGGCATTGCGCACGATTTCAACAACAAGCTTGGAATCATGCTCGCATACTCAGACATGACGCTCGATCTGCTTGAGCCGAACTCAAGAGCGCATTCGCATATCAGCAATGTTGTTAAAGCCATTGATCAGGCGGCGGCTTTGACAAAGCAGCTTTTGGCATTCAGTCGCAAGCAAGTTCTCGATTTCAAAATCGTCGATCTCAATTCGCTCGTCACTTCGAGCCTAGAAGGTCTTCCGAAGCTTTTAGGCGAGAACATCACGGTGAAGAGCTTTCTAGAAGAAGACCTGCGCTGCGTGCACATTGATCCGTCACAAATGGATCAGATTATTTTGAATCTTTGTATCAACGCTCGCGATGCGATCGGCAAGAATCCTGGCACCATCACGGTCGAATCTGCCAACATCGATCTCGACGAAGAATATTGCCAAACCCATAGCGGAGTTGTGCCGGGTGAATACGTCGTTCTTTCGGTGAGTGATACCGGCATCGGAATGCCACCAGAAGTGAAGAGCCGCATTTTTGAACCGTTCTTTACGACAAAAGAAGCCGGCGCTGGTACCGGCCTCGGGCTTCCGTCAGTGCATGGAATCGTTAAACAATCGCGCGGCCACATCTGGGTTTATAGTGAGGTCGGTCGCGGAACGACGTTTAAAATCTATCTTCCAGCCGTTCGAGAGACTCCGGCGCATATCCAAGACTCGAAACCGACAAAGCTTCACGTCGAAGGAAGCGAATTGGTTTTATTGGTCGAAGACGATCCACTTTTGAAAGGCGCCTATCAGCAGGCTCTCGAAAAAGCCGGCTATGCTGTCGTTTCAGCGGGCAGTGCAGAGGAAGCACTCGAGTGCTTCACGAATGAGCCCGGCGAATTCGACATTCTAGTGACAGACGTCATTCTTCCGAAGAAAAGCGGCCCAGAGCTTTTTGCTGACCTTCGATTGAAACTCCCGGCCCTTAAAGGCATTTTTGTCTCGGGCTACACAGCCAATACAATCACGCACCATGCTGAGATCGATATGGCGACGGTTCTATTGCAAAAGCCGGTATCGATTCGTCAACTTCTAGGCACTGTCCGCAAGGTTCTCGACGAGGGTTGACCGCTCTGGCGGTGTGCAACATAATCGGTCCCTATGGCGATTTTCGATTCTCTTTCGGACAAGTTGTTGGGAAGCCTCAAAAAGCTGCGCGGGCAAACTCGCATCACTGAAGAAAACATTCAGGATGCGATCAAAGAAATTCGTCTGAGCCTTCTTGAAGCCGACGTTAACTTCAAGGTCGTCAAATCTTTCGTCGACAGCGTAAAAGAAAAAGCGATCGGCCAAGAGGTTTTGAGCTCGATCAACGCCAGCCAACAGTTCGTCAAAATCGTTCACGACGAACTCGTCAAAGTTCTCGGCGGTGAGACCGAAGAGCTGGTCACGCGCGGAAGCCCGGGCGTGATCTTTTTGGTCGGTCTTCAAGGTGCCGGTAAAACTACGACTGCTGCGAAGCTCGCAAAACACATTCGCACAAAGTACTCAAAGCGCCCCGGTCTCGTTCCGGCTGACGTCTACCGTCCAGCCGCAATCGATCAATTGAAGACTCTGGGTAAGCAAAACGACATTCATGTTTTCGATTCCAAGCCGACACAGAAGCCCGAAGAAATTCTCGAGCAGGCAAAGAAGTGGGCGACCGACAATATGATCGATGTCGTTCTCGTCGATACAGCCGGCCGTTTGCAAGTCGACGAAGATCTGATGCAAGAGCTCTCGCGCTTAAAGCAAATCTGGGAACCAAAAGAAGTTCTTCTCGTTGCCGATGCGATGCTGGGTCAACAGTCGGTGAATGTCGCCGAAGGTTTCCATAAGCAGCTCGGCCTCACGGGTCTTGTGCTAACGAAGGTCGACGGTGACGCCCGCGGTGGTGCGGCACTTTCGATTCGTCAGGCGACGGGTGTACCGATCAAGTTCTTGGGTATCGGCGAAAAATCAGATGCGCTCGAAGTCTTTCATCCAGATCGTCTCGCATCCCGCATTCTTGATATGGGCGACGTTCTTTCGCTTGTCGAGAAAGCTCAAGAAGTCATTAGCGAAAAAGACGCTCGTGAATCAGCGAAGAAAATCGCTAAAAACAAATTCACGGTCGAAGACTTCTTAAAACAGATCCACATGATGAAGAAGATGGGCGGAATGGAATCACTTCTCGGCATGCTCCCAGGTATGGGCCAAGCCATGAAGCAGATGAAAGACATGGCTCCGCCAGAGAAAGAAATCAAAAAAATCGAAGCCATCATCCAATCGATGACGGTCAAAGAACGCCAGAACCACAACTTGCTCAACGGCTCACGTCGCCTGCGCATCGCCAATGGTTCAGGAACCCAAGTCTCTGACGTGAACAAATTCATCAAGCAATTCGAACAATCTCAAAAGATGATGCAACAGCTGATGAAAATGGGAATGGGCGGAGGCGGCGGCCGCGGCGGCTTTCCTGGGATGAAGTTTCCGTTTTAACTAATTCCACTTCGGCACTGAAGACTCATTTTATTCATGGGTCGTGGTTCCATTTTCGAATCAAACATCTTTAGTTTCTTTTTAAGACTGAGAATTCGAGGCACGAGCGTTGCTATGGCGTTGGTCTGATTCGAACAATCAACCAACTCAGTTTCAGGAGAAACCATGAAAAACATTCTTTTCGTTCTTTCGACACTCGTTCTTTCCACTTCTGCTTTTGCTGCTCCGAAAATCAGTGCCTTCACCAGCGACAACAAACTCTACGTTACTCTTTTGGGTGACTGTAACGCCGTCGGTGGCGAGCTCAAAGTTGCCCCGAACTGCAATGCTGATCGTATGACTGCGGATTTCACGACAGTCTGCAAAGCTGAGCTCTCGATTTGGTGGACAGAAATGATGTGCCCACGCCTTCCTTTGGAGCCGAAAGTCCTCGTCATCGATCTCAGAGAAGCAAAGGTGACTAGCGAAGCTGAAGTCCTCAAATTGAATGTATGGGGCACTGAACTCGAAGTCGGCATTAATAAGTAAGTCTGACCCGCTCAAATCGAATAAATTGTTTCTCAAATGCCCAGGATTCCCAGTCTTGGGCTTTTTGCGCTTGCCTAAGTGCGTAACGGCCAAGTAAAACTTCGTTTCTGCCAAGATCAGACTTCTCTCAATCCCAAGTCCGATCCGGCATTTAGAACGTATCAATCAATTTGAACGAGCATCGAAATAGGCCGGGGAGAGTGGCCCAAGACTCGAATGCTCATATCAGGAGTCCTTAAATGGTCATCATCCGTTTGAACCGTGGCGGTTCGAAGAAACGTCCAAAGTACCGTATTACAGTTGCTGATTCTCGCCGTTGGCTCGGTGGAAAATTCCTCGAAATCATCGGTCACTACAATCCATCTCCACGCGGCCAAGAGAAGAAACTCGTCGTCGACGTTGAAAAAGCAAAAGAGTGGATCGCAAAAGGTGCACAACCAACTGAGCGCGTTCGCAGCCTGTTGCACGAAGCAGGAATGACACGTCCGGCTTACAAAGCTCCGCGCATTCAACCAAAGAAAAAAGCAGCTCCGGCACCTACAGAAGCCAAGGCTGAGTAATCACCTTCAGGAAGGTTGAGCGATGGATCATTCAAGTCTGAAAGACCTCGTTGAGTTCATGGCCAAATCACTTGTTGATCAACCGGATGCGGTTGAGGTCAGCGAGATCGAAGGCGAGCAAACAACGGTCGTCGAGCTGAGAGTTGCTAAAGAAGACCTCGGCAAAGTGATCGGTAAGCAGGGTCGTACAGCGCGTTCGATGCGCACGATCTTGAATGCAGCGAGCACGAAACTGCAAAAGCGTTCGGTTCTCGAAATCGTCGAGTAATCCGAACCGGAAAACTAAAGTTTCGAAAGAAGGGTTCCAAAGGGAACCCTTCTTCATTTGAGAAGGTACGAAGGAAAAAATGTCTGAGAACAAGAGTGGTTTCGTTCAAGTCGGCAAAGTGAAAGACGCACACGGAATTCGTGGCGAGCTCTTCATTGTCTTGTTCGCGGGCGAAGCGGAATGGTTGGATGACCTCACGTCGATTCGACTCGTGAATCCAACAGGTGCGGCAGATCCGGCAGAGTTTTCAGTCAAGTCTGTGCGGCCGCATAAGAACGGCCTCATCGTAAAAAGCACAGATATTAAAGACCGCAATGCGGCTGAAGCGCTGAAGGGCAGGCTTCTCGAAGTTCCAGAAGAGTTTTTGGTTTCAGAGTCTGGCGAAACGCCGTTCTTAAAAGAGGTTCTAGGCTTCGAAGTCACGACGACGGAAAAGGGACCGATCGGTCGCATTCGCGGCTTCTCTTCGAATACGGTCCAAGATCTTCTTGTCGTTGAAACAAAGAACGGCGACTACGAAATCCCGTTCATTAAAC
>DATLHP010000179.1:0-8855 GCA_035539835.1 Bdellovibrionales bacterium | reverse complement strand
TCGTTGCAGGTTTGCAAATCGGTTTCTTGGCGACAGTTTTGATTGCGGTGAACAACCTCCGCGATGCCCCTCAAGATGCACTCGTCGGTAAGAAGACGTTGGCTGTTCGTTTTGGTGTGAACTTTGCGCGTTTTGAAATCGCGTTTCTTGTCATCGCTCCGTATTGCCTCGGTATCGCTTATTATTTGAAACCACATTTTTCGGCAGCCATTCTTCCGGTCATCGCTGTGCCGATTGCTCGTCGAGTACTGAAGGGCGTTTTCACGAACGCGCCGGGACCTATTTATAATCAGTTTCTTGCGATGGCAGCACTGCTTCATCTTGGTTTTGGCATTTTGTTGGCCGTCGGATTCTGGCTTCGGAATTAAGCCATGAAAACCGATTTCTGGTTTTCATTTTATACTCTGATTTCAAAAGCAGGACTGGGTTCGAAGGCTGAAACGCGAGAGCGTCGGGGCGCTCTCATGCGAGTCGATACGAGTGAAGGAAGTGGTTTTGCCGATCTTCACCCATGGACTGAGCTGGGTGACCTTCCACTTGAAAAACAAATCGAAAGCTTAGTGTCAGGGGCTCCAGCGACACTTGCAAAGCGCTCTCTCGAATTGGCGGCGCATGATCGAGCCGCTCGTGCTGCAAAGAAAAGCCTGTTCTCTGATCTTCAAATTCCGAAGAGTCATTTTCTCGTTACTGATCTCAGTGCTTTTGATTCAAATGCGCTGGATGCCGCTGCAGGATTTACGACCTTCAAATTCAAACTCACCAAAGCTTTCGCTACAGAACTACAGACTCTTGAATCTGTTGCTTCGAGGCTTCAAGGCTTTCGTCTTCGCTTCGATATGAATGCGGCATTTGATGCTCGCTCTGCTGATTCGGTTCTCGTTCAACTCAAGCAGCTTTTTGGCTCAGCGATCGAGTTTGTCGAAGACCCATGTCCTTACGACAAAGCGACGTGGGCAAAACTCTCTCAAACCGTTCCGCTTGCCTATGATCGTCCGGGTGGTGGCACATCAGATGTTGAATCAGAGTTTGTGATTTTCAAGCCGGCGGTCCAAGACTCGGCATCGATGGTCGCATGGACGAAAAATTCGCGCGTCATCGTGACGAGCTACCTCGATCATCCTATTGGACAAATGGGAGCGGCGTTTGAGGCAGCACGGTTCTACAAAGGGTGCGCACCTGAGGTGTGCGGTCTCCTTTCGCAACATGCCTACCTGCCTAATGAGTTCAGTGGGAGGATGGAAGTCTCGGAAGCGAGACTGATTCCATCGCTCGAAGAAGCGGGTATTGGTTTTGCTGACCTTCTCGAGAAGCAAAACTGGCGGAGGCATTGACCGTGATTGATTGGCGTTCAACAGAGAATTATCTCTTGTTAAATCCTCGTCTGCCTGAAGAGACGCGCCAAAAATTTCGCGGCGCCTGGCAGAGCTTCATCGCTATTCGCTTTCAGGGGCGTATTGGAATTGCGACATCAGGATCAAGCGGAGAAAGTTTTGGTCGTCTTATCGTCCTTTCAAAAGATGCAGTTCTCATAAACGCAGCGGCGGTGAACGAAAGATTGAAATCGAATTCACAAGATATTTGGTACCGCACGCTTCCGATCTTTCACGTCGGCGGTCTTAGTATTCTTGCTCGCGCGCATCTCTCGGGCGCTCAGGTGGTCGAAGATGAAATCGAGAAGTGGAATCCGCAGGCGTTCTACGAGAATTTGACTCGCTCAAAGGCCACACTCTTGTCTTTGGTTCCTACCCAAGTTTTTGACCTCGTTCGCTTGGGTCTTCAGGCGCCTCCGAGTTTGCGAGCTGTGATCGTTGGTGGAGGCCGATTCAACTCTCATCTACGTGAAGAGGCTCTGAAACTGCGCTGGCCGGTTCTTCCAAGTTACGGAATGACTGAGGTCGCATCACAAATTGCGACAGCAGTGACGCCGACTGAGCCTGCGCTTAAGCCATTGTCCCATGTTCAAGTCAGACTCGGAGAGAGCGGAAGACTTCAAGTCAGTAGTCCTGCACTTCTCGACGCCCAGATTATTTTCAATCTTCATGGAGAGGCTTCGCTTTCCGATCCAAAAAAAGATGGTTGGCTTGAAACCGAAGACGTCGCTCAGATCAATGAAGATGGGACGATAGAGATTCTTGGCCGCATCGGTGATTTCATTAAAATCGGTGGCGAAGGAGTAGTGATTTCTCGCCTCGAAGAGCGTCTCGAGAAGTTGAAATCAGAACTTCATTTTGAAGGTGATGCGGCAGTTGTCGCGGCAAAAGACGATCGCTTGGGTGCGGTGATCGTTCTTGTTTCATCAGCTGATGCGGGAAAGACGGAAGAACTCGTCGATCTTTTCAATGATGGAGTCGCTCCATTTGAAGAGATTCGAACCGTTCATCAAGTCGACTCGGTTCCTCGTTCGGCTCTGGGCAAATTACTTCGTCAGCCCGTGCTCACGTTGATAGGTCTCGAGTCGCCCACGAATCTCTGACGGAATCGCCGTTTTCGACCGCGCATTGCGGTCCACGAAGACGTGAGCCAAGGTCACTTCGGCGTGAGTCTTTCCGTTCAAAGCGAATATGTAATGGGTCCCAAAGCTACTGTCTGAAATCTGAGGGACAGTGACTTTCACGTCGTAAGTTTGACCGGGTAAGAGCGGCGCGGAGTAAAGACATTCGCTTTTCCGCAATGGCACGCCCCAGGTTTTATTCAGGAACCAATCTTTGTACGTAAAGCCGAGATGTTCGACGAATTGTTCGTAAACTTCGTGGGCAATACCATAGATGTTTCCGAAGAACATGATTCCTTCGGGATCGGCGTGTTCAAAACGGATGCGAACACTTGCGTGAAAAGGTGCGGCCAAGTCGTTATCTCCGGTAAGGCGAAGCTTCGTAGCTCCAGATGCGATTTTTAATGAAAGCCGGGGTCATTATCGAGATCACCCGAGCTGCTTTTCGAATGTTCACGAAGCTTTTCATGCCCCAGGGATAGTGGCTAAGAATAATTTGTTCATCGAGGACGTTGAATAGGTAATCAAGGATGATGGCGATTAAAACCGTGTCATCGAGGATGCCAAAGAGGGGAATCCAGTCAGGAATAATATCTATAGGCGAAACCACGAGGGCGAGCATGGCCAAAAGGATTTTTTTGTCCTTGGCCGGAATCCTCTCGTCTTCCGCGACGTTGCGAACGAATTGGATGAGCTGCTTAAAGAACTTCAATCGGCCCTCCGGTTAAGTCACCATCCTACGCCCAGAGCCTCCTTGACTTCAAGCGTAGCTTAGCGCGATAAAGCCCTGATAAACCGAGAGTTTTCGCATAGATGAAGAAATTAAAGATTTACGACTCACGCGACTTTCCAGCGTACCTTCCGAAGCTCAATAGCCTCTTCGACGACCTGTTCGCCGATGGTAAGGGGTTTCGCTCGGCCCTCGTTCAGAAAGTCTCATCGCATCTTGCGCTCTCTGAGCGTCCGGTTCATCTGCTTTGCCAGACGATCGAGTTCATTCACAATGCTTCGCTTTTGCACGACGACTTAATCGACCGCTCGCATCTTCGTCGCAACAAACCGGCAGCTTGGGTGAAGTACACGCCAGAGTATGCGGTGTTGGCTGGCGATTACTTGCTTGCGCGGGTGATGGTGAATCTCTCGAGTCACGGCAACGTTCAGTTGATTCAATACACGGCACAGGTCATTTCAGATTTGCTCGAAGGCGAGTGGATTCAAGACAGCCTCGTTCGAGATTTTGCAATTACGCTCGAGCAGCTGGATCGCGTTCACAACTTAAAGACGGGTTCGTTGTTTAAGTGGTGCTTGCGCGCGCCCTTCATTGGTGCCGAGATTTATCGTGAAGATGTCCATGCACTCCTTGAAGAGGCCGGCACGATATTGGGCCTCTTGTTTCAGCGCAGTGATGACCTTCTCGATTTCGATGTTCGCAACTATGAGAACAAAGCCGTGCTTGGCGATTTGAAGTCTGGCTATTTGAACTCGTTCGGTGTCTTCATCACGCGTGAGCTTCCGGCGGATCAGCGAGAGCGTGCATTGAAGTCACAATCTCTCGGAGAATTCAAAGCTGCACTTGGCGAGAAGTTCTTTGATGAGCGAGTCGCTGAGTTTGATCGCATCAATACGACGTTGATTGAGCTCTATGATCACCAACTCGATCGCTTGAGTTCATTGCTATCGGATTCGCAGCGCGGGCTAATTGATGAACTAAGACCGCTTTCGAAGCCCATCTACTGGCGGAAAAAATAAGTGCATACGACATTACCAAACCGTCAGTTGAAAACGCTTTCGCGCGCTGATGGCGACTTTTCAAAATATCTCGATGGTTCATTTTCTGAAACGATGATTGCTCTGCCGATTCGATCGTTGAACGTTGGTCTTCCAAGCGAACAAATTACGTTCGAAGTGGTTTCGCGTGATTCGGTTTCAACGCCCTCGTTCGGAGTGATCGCCTCAACGTTGGCTCGACCGTCAACATTGGTCTTTTCAATCGGAACGATGTGGGTGGCTTGGATGCACATCCTGTCGTCTGGACGTGTGCAGAGCTCTTTTTTGGCTTTGTCGGCGTTCTGTGGCGTTTTGATTTTTCATGTCGCCGTGAATCTTCTCAATGATTACGGCGATCACATGAAGGGCCAAGATCGAATGCGCCCATTCGGCGGAAGTCGTGCGATTCAAAAAGGTTGGGTGCGTGCGCACACCGTTCGCAAGTGGGCTGTTGGCCTGATTGGACTTTCTGTTTTGCTCGGCATTCCGGCAGCGCTCGCGTCTCCGGTCATCGTGATCGCGGCCATCGCTCTTCTCATCGCACTCGAGTTCGCGTTTCAAAAGCTTCGTTTGAAGGCGCGCGGATGGTCAGAGATTCTTGCCTTCGCGATGGCGGGTCCATTGCTGACGTGTGGTTTTTCTTGGGCGGTTTCGCAAGAGATGGCTTTCACCGATGCAACTCTCGGTTTGACGACAGGTTTGATTGCGCTCTTGTATTTCCACTCAGCCAACCTCGAAAACATCATGGCCGATAGCCAGGCGGGTGCGAGCACTTGGGCAACACGCACAGGTTTTGAAGCGAGCATTTTGTTTTTCGTAGCGATCGCAATGTTGATTCCAGCAGCTTCGGCTTTCCAAGCGGGATCAGATCGCAACGTAATTCTTGTTCTTGTCGGTGTGATTCAAGCTGCGTTCCTGATTCCGGTCGTAACGAAGGTTCGCAAGCTGGCATCGCCACTTTCAAGTGACCTGGTCGGACTTCGCTACACAGTTTTGCGATTGGCGTGGCTGACGGTCATCGCCCTTAGCGCAGCGTATGCTGCGACTTTCTTTTTCGGATTTCAGGCGTGAAGCAAAGCACATTCGATCTCGTCAACATTGAGGTCGATGGTGTTTCTGTTCTGGCACTGAAGGATCTCAGTGACGAGAAGATGAATCCTCTCTACGTCAACTTTGCCTCGGGTGCGCTGACATATCGCCGTACCCATGGTTTCGGTAAAGGCCAAACACTCGGTCGCGCCATTGGCTTAAAAAAAGGCGTAGATACGCTTAAGGTTTTCGATGCGACAGCGGGTTTGGGTACCGATGCTTTCATGATGGCGGCGCTGGGTTGTACGGTCCATGCTGTCGAGCGCTCGAAGACAGTGTTTGCTTTACTGCAGGACGGACACGAGCGATTGAAGAGGCAAGCAGAAGAATCGGGAGACGAAGACCTCATTCAGCTCGTCGCCCGGTTGACGTTTTCGTTCGGAGATGCGGCCGAGATTTTGGCCTCGTTGAACGAAAACGAGTTTCCTGATGTGGTCTACGTCGATCCGATGTATCCCGAAGAAACTCACTCAAGCGCGCTGCCGAAGAAATCGATGCAGATGTTTCGTCGGCTTCTCGAGGGTGACACCGACGCCGAAAAAATTCTGGTGGCGGCACGTCGGGTTTCAAAGCGCATTGTCGTCAAAAGACCTTTGAAAGCCGCGCCTCTTGTGCCGAGGCCGCGGCAAGCGATCGAAGGTAAGACGATTCGCTACGATATCTACGTTTAAGAACGTTACGGTGCGCCAGCTCCGTTGCCGTAAAGTGGTGAAGACGTTTTGACCTTCAAATTGAATTTCGCATTGTTCACGTCGTATGTCGTGTATGTCGCAACCGGATCCGCCACGATATGGTTGTTTGATTTCAAAACGCCGGTCACCGCGTTACCGCTAAAGTGTGTGGCCAAGTTGTCGCGCATCACGATATTCACCGGTACAGTTCCGTCTTTTTTGTTGAACACACCGATCCAGATTTTTCGCCCCGTCGGTTTTGACATTGCGACGGTGTTGTTTGCAATGAGTCCGTCGACGCCGCCGTACAATGAAATTCCATGGTACGCCGATGCGATAACGGTGTTGTTCGTCATTTGAAGACGAGTCAGTGTTCCGTCGAAACATGCGATCCCTTGAAGGTCGGCTTGGAACGGTCGGTTCACATCAGTCACGTCTTGAACGAGGTTTCGGTTAATGACGATGTTGTCGAAGACCGCACCGTTGAGGGCAAACATTTGAATGCCATCGTCATGGTTTGCGTCGCCATCGGCCGCCGAAAGATACGAATCGAGAATGCGATTGTTCTCGATAAGAATGTCGGAACCGTTTGGTCGCATACCATCGCCAGAGAAGTTCTTAATCTCGTTTCCAGAAACCAAAGTCTTGATGCTGTTTTCCGGATATGTCGCGAGATCCGACCAAACATTGATGCCGAAGCGAACGTTCAAAGCTTTGTTGCGTAGAATCGATGTACACGGCGAGTTGCGAGCAGTTACAGCGTTCGGAGTCGTCAGCCAGTCGTTTGCGGTGAATCCCGATGAATCGTTTTGGCTGTAGAGTTTCGAATCAGCCAAAATAAAATTACGTCCGCCCACGAACGCAACGAGGACTCGATTCATGTTCTTGACCTCGGCACCAGTGATGAGCCAACGAGACATCTCTCTAAGCTCAAAAGATTCCATGGTCGCGCCTGGTTTGGAGTCGATCCAGATCCACGAAGCTGCGTTTTGCAGAGCAGGGTTGTTGTACTGACTAGAGAACACGTTGCCGTGATTGCCAGGCAATAGGATGACGTGATCGCCGGCGAGAATTTTTTTACTACTCACAGCGACAGCCAATGTCTTCATAGGACTTGCTGATGTTCCAGCGCCGGCGTCAGTTCCTTTCACCGGATCGATGTAGATCGTGCGAGCGTAAGTTTTAGAAGGAGCTTCGCAGCCAGGGTAGACCGGATAAGTTCCACCCGTAGATGGAGGAACCGGCGTTGGAGTTGGTGTTGGCGTCGGAGTCTGCGGTTTTGGAGTTGGAACCGGAGTCGGCACAGGAGTTGGTTTCGGTGTTGGGGTCGGAGTCGGTTGAGTCACTGCAGAACATGCCACAGTGAGATCGGCGCTCTTCAGCGTGCCGACGATGGGATCGCTTCCACAGTTCACATTTGAGAAAGTCAAAGAGCACGAAGCTTTCCCATTGCAGGCTTTGCTTGCGTAACTCGCGCACGAAATTGTTTTGCCTGCAGCTCCGTAGACAGAGCTCTTCACGCTCATTGTTCCCGAAGAACATTTTGCTGCAGCCGCTACGTTTTCAACGGCGCCGACATAATTACAAGTACTGCCAGCAGCACACGCTGTTCCGAATGCCACGCCCGGCTTCGATGGTGTTGGAGTCGAGCAGGTCAGTGTCACTGAACCACTTTTAACAACGCCGTAGATCGGGTCGCCTCCGCAATTGCTGTTGCTAAAGGTCAGCGAGCACGAGGTTTTGCCATTACAGGCCGCTGCCGCATAAGGTTTGCACGAGCGCGTCTTCCCATTGGCGCCGTAAACAGCGTCGTTGACTGTGATTGTTCCCGAAGCACAGCTAGCAGAAATGGTTTTGTTTTCTGCCCCGCTAAACGATGCAGCGAATGCCGCAGAGGGCGACATAGAACTGAGCGCAAGCAGTCCTGTTAGGATTAATATTCGAATCACGAAACCCCCGAAAAATATCTGTGATGTTTTATGCCTTTTAGTCTCAGTGGGTTTCTTCTTAATGTGCGTTTGGATTTTTGGATGTTTGGAAAAACCAATCCAAAATGAAGATGAGATCCGTACATTTATCGAAGAACTTAACTGACGGAAGTTAAGCGCCGTAATGACCTAAACTGAGGTGCATCCTCGTCATTCAGAAAAAATCTCATATCGAGACGTCTAGATCTTGTTGTTCAGGCGCACGAGATCGTCGTGCAAATCGAGGAGTTCTTGAGCTGCTTTTGCTTTGTCGATGAACGTGAAGTAGCGCTTCAAATCGTTCAACGCGTTTTTGAATTGTCCGAGCCGTTTGCTGAGGGCTGCGCGCTCGGCGAGCAAATGAATATTGCTTGGCTGATACGAGACGAGGGCATTTTGCAGGAAAAGCAGCTTCTCAAAGTCGTTTGATGCTCGGATCGCGACCTTCAAGTCGGCGATATAATCAGAGACCACCAATTCGAACGGCGAAACTTCGAACGTCGAAGCGGGTACCGTCTCGGCCTTTGACTGAAGCCACTCGATGATTTCGTCACTCGAAAGAATGGCTCCATTGCGTGCGATGTCGACAAAGCGCGAACGTCCGTTATCGTTCCACCGCAAGAAACGAAGTGGGTGGAAGTCGACGATTTCAAGCTGAACACCGAGGTGCTCTGCGAGGTAGCGATAGAGAACTGCAATCATCACTGGTGAGCCACTGCGATCCATGAGTGCGCGACCGAAGTGGGCAGTGTTCAGTGGAGGATGAACGCGCGAAAGATCTTCGATGCAGCGAAAGCGTTTTGCATCGAAGAAGTAGATGTTCAAGACGGCGATACACTCGCGAGCTTCGGCTCCGTCTTCGACGAGTGT
>DATLHP010000178.1:0-2048 GCA_035539835.1 Bdellovibrionales bacterium | reverse complement strand
GACCAGGGCTGGGCGCTTTGACCGAAGATTTACTTGGCGTTGCTCAAAACAAAAATGTCCCGCTCACACTTCTTGAGCTCGATCGCATGTTCGTCTCTTACTGGCGTGAGCGAGCAGAGAAACCGGTCGTGGTCGAAGGCGACGCTCTTAAACTCGATTGGCGCGAACTCGGCCTTGCTCCAAAAACTGTTTTTGTGAGTAATCTTCCGTATCAGATTTCATCCAGTATCGTGATTGAGCGAAGTCTCGATCCGGCGGGTGTTGGTCGGATGATTTTGATGTTTCAAAAGGAAGTCGCACAACGAATCGGAGCTCGCGCGAAAACTCCGGAGTACGGCCTTCTCACTGTGATCGTGCAAACATTCTGGGAAACAGCGACGGTTTGTGATGCAGGCCCGGGGGATTTTCACCCGCCGCCGAATGTCGCGAGCCGCGTTTTGGTTTTCCGACAACGCAACGTGGACCCATCACTTGATCGGGCGGATTTTTTGAAGTTTGCCAAAGCCGGCTTTGCTCAGCGGCGCAAGCTATTGGCAAAAAACCTCACTGTCGGATTCTTGAACGGAAAGTCTGAATCTGGCGCAGTTCTGCAGAAGATTTTCGCGGATCTTGGCCTTTCGCCAACGGCTCGCGCAGAAGAACTTGACCCACCAACCTTCGTTCGACTTTATCAGGCTGTGAAAGCGAGCGGCCTGTGACCGAATCGAAGAAAAAGACAGAGATCAAAGTCGTCGCCGAGAACAAAAAGGCTCGCTTCGACTACTCGATCGGCGAGACTTTCGAGGCGGGCCTTGAACTCAAGGGCAGCGAGGTGAAATCGCTTCGCGCTGGTGAGATCACTCTGAAAGATTCATACATCGCTTTCAAGAATGGCGAAGCGTATCTGCAAAACGCCCACATCAATGTGTACAAGGCGAGCAGCTATATGAACCACGAGCCAGAACGTCTGCGCCGGCTGCTTTTGAAATCGACCGAGCTCGCAAAGATCGAGCGCGCGATCACTGAAAAAGGACTCACCTGCGTTCCGCTGAAGGTTTACTTCAAAGGCGGTTGGGCGAAGCTTGAGATCGCACTCGCCAAAGGTAAGAACGCTGGTGATAAGCGTGAATCGATGAAGTCACGAGACGTCAGTCGGGAATTGGCCCAAGCCAAGCGCCGGCGCTAGGTAGTCGGTTTCGGTTCAGTTTTCAGTTTTCCTTTTGTTCCGGTAGCATAGAGATATGACACACTTACGGATTCTCTGCGGCGCAGTTGGGTTTGCACTCATTCTTTCATCTTGCTCGGTTTCTACCAAGCGGGCTGAGCTTCAATCCGACGATGATAAGCCGACTGAAGTGGCGGACGAGGTCAGTCTTCGTGCTGATCGTTCTGAGGTCGCCGATCTTCGCAAAGATATTCCTGACGACGTAAAAAAAGAGAACGACGAACTAGCGCTTGTTCTTAGCATGATGAAAGATGGAACGGATGAGCCTGGTAAGGTTCGTGATCGTTTCAATACGGCTGTTCGCAAGAAGCGCGAGAAATTCGACAAAACGATGCGAAAACAACGCGATGATTTTACGAAAACCGAGCGTAAGACGCGCGAAGAGTTTTTAAAGAATTTGAAATCAGAACGAGATTCTTTCGTGAATGGCCGCAAGCGAACAGCTGACGCACGAAAAGAATTCTTCGACGATCAAGACGTCAAACGCCGCGACTTCTTCTCGGACCAAACCGATAAACGTCGCGAATTCGAATCCGAAGTGAACGAAGAGCGAAAAACATTCGAAGACTATGTTCGCGAACAAACGAATCGCTTCAATCAAGAACACCGCGAATACAGCACGGCGTACTACGATCGCCAAAAAGCCGAAGCGCTGAAAAAGCGCATGGCTGAAAAAGAAAAGCGTATTAACGAAGAAAAAGCCCGCGACGCTGCCGATTCAGCAGCGGCTCAAGGAATAACTCCTGCCGCTGCAACGACTCGTGATGCTGATCTGGAACAATTCAAAAATATCCCAAACGTCGCACCAACCCAGCTGGGCCCGAAAGACGACAAGGGAAAATGA
>DATLHP010000177.1:0-4997 GCA_035539835.1 Bdellovibrionales bacterium | reverse complement strand
ATTCACGATCAAACCAACCAGCGCCAAAATGATCATCGGTTTTCCGGCTGGAGCTTGCGCTTCACCGAAACGACGGATCGATTCAAAAATGATGATCGACGATCCGGCTGTGATCACTACGCCTGAGATCAATGCTGAAAGAAGCGAGAATCTGCGATAGCCGAAATTGAATTTCGCATCGCCGCGTTTATTTGCGTAACCCTCAAAGAACCATGCGGCGCCAAGACTGATTGAGTCACCAAAATCGTGAATCGCGTCGGCAACGATCGCAAGACTTCCGATCCATAGACCGCCGACAAGCTCGACAATGCTGAAAATCAGATTCAGCGCAAAAGCGAAGCGGATATTGCCGACGGCATGATGGTGGTGATGTCCATGACCATGTGAGTGCGAGTGCGAGTGCGAGTGTGAATGGCCGTGCGAATGACTATGGTCTTTGCAGTCATGATGTTTGTGGTCATGGTCGTTTTTGTAGATCGTGGCCATGTCGATAATCTAGAAAGCTTCAGCTCTCGAAGCAACAGATTCTCGGCGCTCTTTTGATCGTGAAAACGCCTCATTCAACAGGGCGTCGTCGTTTCGCCATAGCACTCTCTGAAACGCATTTGGCTCCTCCTCAGGAAGAACCGAATCTAAAAGCGAAAAACAACCTGTTAAGAAGCCTTGAAGAGCAATCCAGTGGATGTCTCTTGAATTGGAGTCTTTAAATTCCAAGACACAATGACGGGCCAAGATTTTACGCATGAGTCGGACCGGAAAATCGGCGCTCGTGTTCGCGATGGCCCATGATCGACGAACGAGGGCAGCATGTAAAAGAAGCGTCTGAGGGACACTCGAATAAGGCCCGAATAACATCAGATTTTCCCGTTCGGGTTCACGAGTAAAATGACAACTCAAAGCCAGCCGTGAGTCCCCAACGCGCTCAAGGCCGATCCAGAGCTGTTTCGATGATCGAACCCCGACGGTGTTGCACGGAGGCGAGTGTTCACGAATTCGCTTTGATTCTTCAATGAGAGCCGTAGCTTCGGATGAACTGCTCATCCATTGGATTCGAGCCGTCTTCGCTAAGAGGCGCTGAATTTTGCTCGTTTTGCCGTCAAAATCAGTGGCCCGGTAGCTCTTCAAGCGACGCTTTAAGTTTTTAGCTTTCCCAATATAGAGGATGGCGCCATGGCGATCCGTCATCCAATAGATGCCAGGCCCCTCTGGAATTCGAGAGAACTCGTCGCTCTTGAAGTGTTCACGAATTGGATTTGCTGTCTTAAAAAGAAGAAGCTGCACTGGATGAGCATTCTTCCATGCTGTGCTGTCGCTTTACAAGAGGGCCGCGCTTCGTTAGTCCTAGATAGGGAGATCGACGTGTCAGCTATTGTTAAAACGCATAATTTCATCGGCGGAGAATTCGTCGCGAGTCTAAATGGGCGCTGGATCGATCACATCAATCCATCGACAGGCCTGAAGGCTAGCGAAGTCCCGGATTCAGAAATTCTCGATCTCGTTCGTGCGATTCAGGCAGCAAACAAGTCTCTCGTGAATTGGCAGCGTATGACTGGCCAAGAAAGAGGCGCACTTCTCGAAAAAATCGCCGACCTTCTTCTTGAGCGAAGAGATGAGTTGTCGGTCGCACAAGCGACGGACACAGGCGCCCCTGTTTCCGCGGTCAAAGAGTATTCCATTCCGGCAGCCATCGAACGTTTTCGAACCGCTGCACTCGCAACCAAGCAAGACTTCTTGCCGGTTGGAATTGCGTCCTGTGTAACGGGCTGGAGCGATCCAATCGACAGCCTTGCTATGCGAGTCGCACCCGCCCTTGCCGCAGGCAACGCCGTGATCGCGAAACCTTCTGAGTACTCGCCGCAATCCAATGAACTTTTCGCGAGAATTCTTCATGATGCAGGACTTCCGCCCGGCGTTTTCAATCTCGTGCAGGGGAGGGGAGATTCAGTTGGGCATGCCATTGCTCAGCATCCGGGCCTTCATCACATCGCATTTTGCGGCACAACAGAAACCGGACGTCTTTTTATGAGCGAAGCCGCGGAGCCGCTCAAAAAACTCCATCTCTCAATGGGTTCAAAAAACCCGGTTCTCGTTTTCCAGAACGTCGATCTCGAAGCGACCGCAAAAACAGTGGCGCTCATCACTACCGGCTACCACCCGGCCCAGTGTCTGCGTGGCTCGCGTCTCTTTATTCAAGAAACGATTTTCAAAGACTTCCTCGCTGTTCTTCAAAAAGAACTTCAATCTCTAAAAGTCGGCGACGCGACCGATCCTTCGACGCAAGTCGGGCCGCTTGTTCATCAGAGATACAAAGATGGCTTTCAAGCGGCGGTCAAACAAGCCCTCGGCGAGAAGGGGAAATCACAAGCTGAATCAGACTTACTCGGCGCTGCGGGTTGGTTTGTTCCGCCGATGTTGATTTCCGACCTCACATACTGCTCGACTCTTCAACAGACCGAAGTCATCGGGCCGCTCATCACGGCGACGTCGTTCAAATACCAACACGATGCTGTAAAGCATGCGAATGGAAATCCCTTTGGGCACACGGCCTATGTCTTCGAATCCGATATCGAGAAGGCGCGAAAAATCGGACGGAAATTAGAAGCAGGGCAGGTCTACTTAAATCCACAAAAGCCTCCCATGACAGCGCATCCGCAAGGACTCAAGGCATCTGGTTTAGGGCACAAAACCACGGCGCTGTTGGAATTTTTCTCATTCGAATCTTCAACGATTGAGTAAGGGTGTAGCGTCAGCACTAGCGTTTGTGATCGAATCTAGAAGATTGACGCGAAAAAGTTAAGGATCCTTAACTCGCGCAAACTGGCAAGCACGGGATCGTTAAGTTTCCCACATAAACAAAAATCGATGAACAATGTCTCAGAGGACCTGCTACAAAACAGAGTTCACGTAAACTGCTTTTGTGGAGACGGTTTTGTCCGAACAGGGAACAGAGCTCATTTTTCAACGGGTTATGCAGCAGACTTCGGTCGGCTTTGCCCACTGTGATTTGAGTGGAACATATCAATATGTGAACGACGGCCTCTGTCGGATTCTCGGCGTCACCAGCGATAATCTCATTGGGACAAGTTTCCTTGATCGAGTCGAAGAATCTGATCGCGGCAATATGCGCCAAATGCAGACGCTGTTTAAATCCGGTCGCAGCGACGCTTTCAAAGGCGACGTTCGTTTCGAAAACGCGAGTGGACGTCACGCACTCGTTTCGCTTGAAGCGACATTGATCCGCTGTCCGAAAACAAATGATCCCGTCAGCATCACTTTTATCGCATACGACATCACGGGCCGATCGCGCAACGAAGAGCTTCTGCGCATCAGCGAACGCCGCTTGCACTCGATTCATCAATCTGAGGCGATAGGCGTTCATTATTTCGATACAAGCGGAATCATTCATGAACCGAACGACGCGTACTTGCGAATGACTGGCTTCAATCGCCGCGATTTTACTGAGCGAGCGATCGACTGGCGCATGACGAGCACTGAGGAATGGCGCGATCAAGATCTTCAGGTCCTGGCTCAACTCAAAGAGAGCGGACAAGCCCTGACTTACATGAAAGAGATCCTCGGTAAGTCTGGAAAACCGATTCCAGTCTGTATCACAGCGATGCTTCTCGATCCGGAGGACCAATATCACGGCATCGCCTTAATCTATGACATGTCTGAACTCTTCGACGCTCGCCAAGAGGCCGAAGAATATCGACATAAAGCAAATCTAGCACTCGATGCTTCGCGCATTGGGGTGTGGGACTTTGATCCGGTCAATAATGAACTTATGTGGGATGCTCGTTGCCGAACGATGTTCGACCTTCGCGCTGACGAAAAAGATCGGCTTGAAGCGGCGACGTCACGTCTATCGATTTCAGAAATACGACGTCTTCGTCGAATCATGAAAGAGACCATGACGTCGCAACGAACGGCATCGGTTGAATTCCGAGTACAAACTCGTCGCGGAACTCGTATTCTCGCTGCGACGGGGAAAACCTTCCGTCCGAATCGAAGTGTTCCGCCACGATTGGTCGGAACGTTGATTGACGTGACAGAGACTAAGCTCGCTGAGCAAAGAATTTTTGAAAGTGAAGAGCGCTTTAGAACGCTCGCTGAAACCATTCCGCAGATCGTCTTCATCGTCGACTCTCAAGGCGACATCTCTTATTTGAATCGCCGGTGGTACGAATATACCGG
Source organism: Bdellovibrionales bacterium (assembly GCA_035539835.1). Taxonomy (GTDB): domain Bacteria; phylum Bdellovibrionota; class Bdellovibrionia; order Bdellovibrionales; family JAMPXM01; genus DATLHP01. Next base: position 803 of record DATLHP010000177.1, on the reverse strand, counting down.
TCAAGACGAAGCGCTGATGACGAGTCCGAACACGCTTTTTGAAAGCATTCATGATGAAGATCGTGTGCTCTTTGAAGGTGAGTGGTCGCAATCGCTTTCAACAGGCAAGCCATTTGATTTTGAATATCGCATTCGTTCGGCCAGCGGTGACTATCGTTGGTTTGTTATGCGTGCGCTTCCATTGGTGGATGGTTCTGGAAACGTCGAACGTTGGTTCGGGTCGTGCACGGATATTCACGGCCAAAAACTTCTAGCCGATCAATTACTGGCGGCAAAAGAAGCGGCTGAGCGTGCTGATCATATGAAGAGCAGCTTCCTTGCCAATATGAGCCACGAGATTCGCACTCCACTTGGAGCCATTCTCGGCTTCGCAGAACTTCTCAATGACGAAAAAGATTTGATTTCTGGTGAGCGCGAAGAGTTTTTGAAAATCATTACGCGAAATGGGCAAAGTCTTTCGCGTATCGTTGACGATATTCTCGATCTTTCGAAAGTTGAAGCTGGCGTTCTCACTCTTGAAGAGGTGCCCATCTCTCCAGAGAGAGTGGTTGTTGAAACGATCGAACTCTTCTCAGAAAAAGCGGCGAAGAAGAAGGTCGGCTTGAGATGCGATATCTCAAAAGACACTCCTTCTGTCGTGGTTTCAGACGCAATCCGTATTCGTCAGATTGTCGGCAATCTTATTTCAAATGCGATCAAGTTCACTGAACATGGTGAAATCTCGGTCTCTGTTTCAGCTAATTCTGAAATGCTGATCGTTCGTGTTGAAGATTCAGGGATCGGCATCGAGCCGCATCAGGTCC
>DATLHP010000176.1:0-5749 GCA_035539835.1 Bdellovibrionales bacterium | reverse complement strand
AATGGCCTTGGTTCGACTCAGCGGTCGGGCACGACTGAAGACGGATGTCGAAAAAATTCTAATCTCTGAGCGTCGTGGTGATAACGGATTTGAGCTTGGAATTTTGCCGGTTGTATTTCGAGATGATCCAAGAACACAGCTAGCATTGGATATCCAGCTTCCGAAAGCATTCGTCGGAGAAATCGCAATCGAAGTGACAAGCGGCAGTGTCAGCGTCGAAGACACGATTCTTCGGGGTTTGATGGTGCGTTCGATGTCGGGAAGTGTTCGTGTTTCGAAGACGATCGCTGAGCGACTATTCTTTGATAGCGCCTCGGGTGATTTTTCTTTCGCGGGTGATGCCAAGCAGTTTTCAGCTTCGAGCACTTCTGGAAATTTGAAACTGAAGCTTCTCAATGCTGATGAACAACCAAGAAAGCTTCACTCGCAATCGGTCAGCGGGGCTATTGAATGGCTGATGCCGAAGTTCACGAATCTTCGGTTCACGGCAAGTTCGACATCCGGAAAAATCGAGAGCACAGAAAAAATGAGCGGAACGAATGGCGAAAAGGTCTACAAAAATGGACGTGGCGCGATCGACGTACGGGCTGTCACGGTTTCCGGAGACATTCGTCTTACTCGAAGTCTCGATCCATAACTGTTTTTCGCCCTTCAGAACGAGCCTTGTCGATGGCGTCATCGCAAAGACGACGCAAGCGATTCGACAAAAGATCCATGACTGAATCTGACGTATTCATATCAGATCGCGAGCGAATGTAACCTTTGAGCTTACTGACGACGACAAGAACTTCGCTATCAAATGGGTTCTTCATTGAGCTCATCGGAGCTGGAGCCGTCGTCGCTGCTGGGCGTGCGATGACCTTTTGTGGCGTCCGTGTATCCGCTGCTGCAGCGATTGGAGCTGCTGAGGCACCGGCTTCGTTGAGTTCGCGTTTCCATTCTTCGAACGAAGGCGAGGTTGCTTCGACGGCGGCAGCATCTCGGTGTCTCGCGCCTGGAAGGTGTCTTTCCCAGCAATGAACGCTACAAAAGACATAGCCAGTACGCTTTCGCGTGCATGTTGAAACCGAACAGACGAAATGCGTGCTCTTGTATTTGATTTCTTTTTTGCAGCTCGAACATTTTCGCCAGAATTCAGTAAACAGATCGCTCATGGTAACTACCTTCGTACTTTGAAGTCGACTCGACGATTCAGCTGGCGACCTTGATAGTTTCCGTTGTCAGCAATCGGACGACGTTCACCCCAGCCAACGGCCGAGATTTTTTTAAGCGAGAATCCGTAATTTTGATTGAGATAACGTTTGATCGCAATCGATCGGCGCAAAGAAAGCTGCAAGTTATACTGATCCGAACCGATCGAGTCGGTGTGGCCTTCGATAATGAGTTGCTCAAACCCTGATTGAAGATGTTTTGCCAACTCATCGAGAACGCGGCGATAGTTGCCAACCATCTCATCGCTATCGAATTTGAACATGATCGCGAAGGCCCGGAAGCGATCAACTGGACCTGCCGGAGTTTGTTCAGTTTCGAGCTGAATCAAAAGCTCTTCATCAGGTTCAGCTGGTGTTCCTGGTGAGGACGGAACGATCGAATTAAAAATCGGACCGAATGTGTAGTTGAGGCCTGCATAGACGCGCCAATCAGGTGAAGCCAAACCTTGTGCGAGTTCAGTGCCGGCTCCAGCGTGAAGTGCGAGGTTGGTGTTCAGATCATGCTTTGCGCCTAATAAAAGTTCAGCTGAGCTCAACGAACGATTCGCATTGTCGTCGTTATCTTCGGCCGGCAGGCTTCCGAAAATCTCGCCGATGAATTTCGTATTGAGATCACTGCGGTGATAACTGGCGGCAACACTGCCGATGATTTGGTTTTTCAACGGTTCAGCGATTGATCCCTCAAGCTTTGATCCGGGGCTACGCATGCGGTAGCCGACGTTTCCGCCGACAGCGACCTTGTCGATGGTCGTATCAGCAGCTGCTTCGATGTTGAAGGTCGGGCCGCCGCCGTCGCCGACGTAAGGGTCGTTGTCGATACGATTGATGTTCGTCGAGGCAATGAAAGCAACGCCACCAGTGTCATCGCCGTACACACGAAGTTTCGTGTTCAAACGAATTTCAGTTCCGCCAGTTTGGTCGAATTCTCCGCGCGAACCACTGCCGTCTTCTGATGACTGAGTGAGGATATGCGGAAGACTGATTCCGATATCCCAGTTGCGAGCAAGGCCGAGCCCGGCGTTTAAATCCAAACCGAGCAATGAGTCTTTGAATTCAAGACGATGTCTGCGTTCGTCTTCGAAGTAGGGAAGTGAATTGACGGCGTAGTTCAGAAACAAGCCTAAATTCACAATGCCTGGTTTGAGTGTTTCAGAGCTTTGAACAGTAACGAAGTCGAGACCCGAAGTGGTCGGGTTGAAATTTTGAGCGACAGGACCAACGACGTTAGCGAACGCCGTGCTCGTAACGAAAGGGATCAAAAACGCTATCGGCTTGAACGACTTCAATGGTGACCTCTGTTTACTCACAATCAACGTTGTTTGAATTATTCTAAAAGAGACTTTGCGAGGCTGAGAAGCTCTATTCCCTGGGCTTATGCGTTGAGTCTTCATGGTCCGCTTGATCTCTCATCGAGGACATTCTTAGACTAGTTGAGCAACACTCACCACTGGAGTACGGAAATGCCGTCGTTCATCAGAAAGACAGTTTTGACCTTGGGAATCTGCGCGCTTCTTCCATCTGCATCATTCGCAGCAGAGCAAAAAGGATGGATCGGAATGCTCGGAGGTCTCTCGGTTCCGAATCAAGACGACTCGACAACTCGTCCAATTCTCGCTCTCACTGGTGGCGCAAAAATCGGAAGCGAAATGGGACTCGGCGCTTATCTCTTCACCTCGAGCAAGGACGAAGACGCTCCACTCGGAAAATTCAATTACGATCTCTACGGTGTTGAATTGGGCTACCACTTCGAAGGTGAAGCGAAAGGCGTTTACTTGGCCGGCCGAGTGGGTACGAGCAAAGTGAAAGTCGGCGGCGAATCAGAATCACCGTTTCACATCGGCGCTGCCGGTGGGTTCAACTACTTTTTGCAACAGCATTTTTCAGTTGGCGGCGAAGTGAACTACTTCTCAGTCACGTCATCAGGTGACGTTGACGGATTCGGTATGTTGAATTTCTTGGGATCAGCGAAGTTCTGGTTCTGAATTTAGTCGTTTGTTGGCTGGGCTGAGCCCGGCTCACGATCTTGCTTGATGGATGCTTGGTTTCGCCAAGCACCGTCGGCATGGAAGTTCAAAACGATGGCAGTGTAGCCGCCGAGAAGAACCGTTAAAAGAAGAAAACTCAAGATGTAGTCACGCATGCATACACGGTAGCATGCGCATCAAATGAAGCCTATTGATTCTCACCACACTCGACCTACTTACGGGCTCAGAACTCTGGGGTCGAAGCGCGAATGACTTGGCTTAAACCTTTTCCGTAAGTCTCAGAAATCGAAAGCGCTTGAAGCTCGAAGAGTGTTGCCGACGGAAGTCCTCGGTAAGTGATGCTATGAGATGTTCTAAGAATGTTGTCCGAGTTCGTCAGACGACTCTTTCCTGTCGAAACTTGTTTGATTGAAAGCTGTGACGTCGCTGGAATATCTGTTTGCCAGCTGACCGTGAAGCCATCGATCAAGACTTTGTCGACTTTGAAGTTCGAGATCACCGGTACATCGCCCTCTTTACAAGGGTTGAAAACCGACTCGACCGGAATCATGTAGTTTTCTTTCTTTAAAGGCTGCCAGCCACGTGAAAGCAAACTTAGATAGGCCGGTTGTTCAACAGATCCAGCATCTGGATTGAACCAAGCCTCGTTGCTCGTCATGCCGCACGCTGAATCACGTGCAAAAGTCCCGTCTGCATTCGGAGTCACTTTGCGCATCAACAAGATCATAGAGATGTGCATGCGAGGGCCTTGGTAATAATCGAGCTCAATGAGTTTCTCGGTATCACGACCCATATGGACCAATGGCGAGCCGCAACCAAGGCGCGTTGGATGTACGCCGTCGTTGTCGACCATCGTGCGATAAACGCCGTCTTCGTCGCGCATACGAAGGATCGCTCCGTCGTCTGAAAGAATCGCGAATTCATAAAGGCCTTCGGGCTGATCCGGAGCAAGCTTAACGACACTCTTGAAGCGAAGACCGAACCACTCAATCAAAGTGTTTCCAGTGTCGTCTTTCACAGGTTCACCGAGATCGTTATTGAACCCGAGGTCAAAAAGTCGGGTTGGAGTATAGAGCTGTGAGAAGAAGAGCTTTCGGTCGCTCTTATGTCCTGTGCTGATGAGTTCTGTCACATTGTTTGGACGAGCTTGAGCTGTGTCCATCCAATAGAGTTCGGCCGCAAGACCGACGTTTGATCGTGGATCTGGGTCGCCACCCATCGGGTCACAAACGACTTTCGACGACGGATAGAGGTTCACGTCGAGGGCCGACATTCTGATTTCCTCTTTCGCGCTGAGCTGCTCAACAGATTTTTGCGGGCTGCAGGCGGCAAGAGCCATTGTCGCAAACGCGGCATAAATAAGAGAGTTCGTTCTGTTCATAGAGCACCTCGAAAAAAGTCGTGATCTACAAACAGTCTAGGTGTGCACTTCGTGAAATGACAGAAATCCACTGTTGAAAACTCAACTCAGGACACTGTGATTTCGACGAAAAATCGAACTTTCGGAAAGCCGAATTTAGCGTCTAAATTCTCGACGTCTCATAGGGGAGCGTGAAAATCAGTGAGGCTGCAAGCGCTTTAAGCTGTGCATGAAGGCTTGTTGCTCGTCAGTCGAAAGATCGAACCCTCGCCACACAGACTGGCCGACATGAATCTCGGTCACGCAACTGACCTGCCGAGTGTCTTCTTCCTCTGTGAATTCGACCTTGAATTCGATTGGTTCATCCGTAGAAGAACCAAGGTTTTGGAGCCATTGATCAATTTTCTTCTCGCAGAACTTGAAGAGCCGAGACTTGTTCGGCAGATCGTTGACCGTGACTTCGCCATGCGTGTGAGTCATTGGAATGCGTATCCTTCGTTAGTGGGGCGTGCCGGGGTTGACGGGTTGATCATCTTCGATGGCTAGGTGCTCGAGGCTTCGAGAAAGAGCTGCGCGTGGGTTGTCGGCAGTCTCCCAAGATCGCCACATTTGCTCGCCGGATTGAACGACGACAAGACAGCTGACTTCACCCAAAACATCTTCGTCAAAGAAAGCGACTTCGTATTCGGATGGCTGATCTTCGAAGCCATGGTCGCGCAGCCAGTCTTTGACCTTTTCATCGACAAAGCGATGAAAACGTTGAGTGGGTACGTGTTCATTGACGGTGATATGGCCTTGGGGTTCGCGCATGAGTTCCTCCGAGTCAGTAGGATCAGCTGAGGGAGGCATAATGTCTTCGATGGCTAATGAAAAAGATGTTTAGAAAACTGGACTCATTTTGCCTCAGCAAGGTAGGTTAGTTAGGAATGAACGAAGTTAAAACTTATGAGCCTATTTTGAGTCAGATTATGCTCGCCATTGCGGGCGACACGCGTTTCTTTTCTGACCCACCGTTGGCAGATGTTCTCGCCCAGAATCCCAAACTCGTGGTTGTCTTCAATCACTCTTCACCGCTGAGTTGGCTTCCGGCCGTATCGCTTTTGGCCGCCCATTACAGCGCACGGGGTGGAAGTCATCGTAAACCCATCGGCGTGATGGACCGCCTGTTCTTTGAAGTGCCGTTCATTAAAAAT
>DATLHP010000175.1:0-6937 GCA_035539835.1 Bdellovibrionales bacterium | reverse complement strand
TGCAACTGTCTCCGAATTAGGCTGAGCCGCTTGAGTATCTTGCACGACCGTTGTCGGTGCAGCATCATGGCCCGCCTTTGCAACCAACGGTTCTTGTGAGTCTGCGGCTGTCGACGCCGGCGGAGTGACGGGCTTTTCCTCTGGTCTGTGATTGAGGATCGCGAGCGCCACAATAAGGGCGCTCGCTCCTGCCAATGAATACTTCACTGAGTTCTTCATTGGAATACTCCGCGAGTGAGTTTGTTACGCAAGATCCGTCGGTTTACATACTCAGCGCCTTCGTTCTGATAGAACGCCGTGCCGTTTAAGTAGCCTCCTGTGACGACGATGTTCTGTTGCAAATCGTTCGATTGTACGAACACGTTGTAGACCTTGCCGAAGTGAACACTCGTTTCGATCGAAACGATCTCATCAAGTTGACCGCCAAACTTAACGAGGCTTTCACCCGGAGCGAAATCAGATGCGAGTTTGATCGATCCGTCTTGAGCAACCACTGGGTGATTCGGAGTCAAACGTAAGCTTCCACCCGAACGCATCTTGAAGTTCAATATCTCGTGCTCACCATCAACAAGCTCAGTGACCCATTGCTCAACCTTCGTTACACGCAGATCCCGGCTCGACATCTTTGCACCGCTCTTCAGAGTCGCGACACCTGCGTATTTCTGAAGAAGTGCATCGACAAACGGAACCGATTTCAGACGCAAGTTCTCTTTTGCTTGCGCGATAATCTCTTGATCCGGGGTCGCACACGAAGACAAGCAGACCGCAGCAACATACGCTGTCGATGGCACTGTACATGAACCAGAAGAGCTCTTCGGGGCAACCCAAGTTTTCTCTGGAACTGTCGCGCGATTCATGAATGTCGGATAAAGACGGCGTGAACCTTCGTCGATCGAGTAGCTTCCTTTGTGAACGTTTTCGAACTCAATCAAGAATTCTTTGATTGCCGGAACTTGATCCTGACACTTCACCATCCATTCGTAGCGACCACGCGCCTGGGAATTGTCCAAACTGTCGTTCGAACAACGGTAAGCTGTATAGTCGCGGCAATAAGATTCTTTTACCCACGGAGTGTATTCCATTGTGTCGCTCACAAGGCTGACAGCATGATTCACACACGCATACGCTTTCACCGAAGTCGCTGTCCGTTTCTGAACAATCACTCCGATTTGGTTTGCGGGACATGTTCCCGTGCTGCCCGCTTCTTGTTCGGTTGAAACTCGATCAACGCGAGCAACAGCCGATGGGTTTGCATCACAAACACGTGCTTCTACAGGAGCGGCCGCCGAACATCGATCAGCCGTCGTGACTTCACCTTTGTGGTTTCGACACTCGAAGACACGATTCTGTTGCCCACCGCAGTCTGCGTTACATGCCGTCCAACTATCAGTTCCAACCCAAGTGTAAGTCGGGCAGCTTCCGGCAGTTTTAATGACTCCTCGACGAGTGTTCGATCCAATCACCGAACCATCGCTACACGTTTGGTCTGAGATTTGGTTAAAGATGTCGTAGTAACCTTGTTCGCCGAATGAACAGATCAATGCAACCTGCTCTTCACCCGTCACGACGCCGGTACGCACCATTCCGTGCGGGCCGAAGCCTGGGCAGGCGTTATGACAAGAGAGCTGACTGTAAGACTCTGATCCACCGAGAACGCCGTTCGTGCAAGTACGCGCTTGCGAAACAGTAGAACATTGAGCGTCTGGATTCTGACTCGAATAGAACGCGCGTGATTCACCGTCAGCCATGATCTCACCACTCGGCAAGCGGCATGATTGGCCTTCACATGGACCTTCGCTTTGAAGCACTGGAGTTCTTGAAACCTCTGTCCAAAGAAGATTATTGTCACGAACTTGGCAGGCTTCAACGATACGAGTTTTAAAGATCTGTTTTTTGCGGCCGTTCAATCCGCAGGCTGCTTCTTCTGTGTAGGTATCATCGTTCATCGACTCGCGAGTCTGGCCTTCAGCAGGGCATGACAAAGGGTGCGGAGTTGGCGTTGGTGATGGACTCGGATTCGGCGGCGGAATTTCTGGCAACGCTTCGTCGATGTGAATATCGCGCGTGAGTGTCAAGAATGGTCCGGCCTTGAACTTAGTGAAGACTTGAAGCGTGATTTCGTAGTCACCCACTGCATTGTAAGTATGTTGAGCTGACGTAGACGAACCAACACCCCCGTCACCGAAGCTCCATGCAATCGATGTTACGTACGGAGCAAGACAGCTCGGAACATGCGCCGATACATTGACCGGAACACCTACGACAGCATCAGCAGGGCTCGACATCGTCGTGTTGATCACACACTCAAGTCCGTCGTAGTTATCAAGTACGTTAACGTTCATCGAAATCGAAGACGCTTCACCAGCGGAATTTGTCGTCGTCAACGTCACTTTGAAAAGACCAAGTTTATTGAATGTATGATCAATGGCCGAAGTCGCTGCGCGCGTGGGAGTTCCGTCGCCGAAATTCCAAATCGCAGAAGCCAGAACGTAACCGTTTGGCAAGACAAGACTGAACTGTCCCGGCTCACCGATCGTCATAATCTCAGGACCTGAAATTCCTGGCTGATTCGAAACGACGACAGTTTTTTGATAAAGCTCTGTCACTGACGGCTTTGCCGAAATTTCTGAAGATGCGCTCGCGATTTTGGCTGAAACAACGTATGAACCGGCAGCAGCATAAGAAGAAACCACCGAAGATCCTTCTGGTTTTGCTTCGTCCGCGCCAGTGGCTTGCCAACTCACCTTTTGGGTCGTCGAGCAGCTCAAATCTTGATTGAGGTGAAAGGCAACGTCTTCACCCGCTTTTGCGTATTTCGCACCTTCAATTCTAAGAAGTGAGGGATCAACAGCTTTTGAAGAAGTACAACGTCCCAATCCAGCGACGACTTCAGTTGAAGCAAGATCTGTGGTGCCTGACTTTTGGCAGGCAGCCGCCAATGTCATAACACTAAGACCGAATGCCAATGTCTTTAGTGACTTCATGTCTGTCATCGCATGACTCCTCTTCCACTTACGCATAGAGTCCATTTTGCGAGACTGTTAGGAAAACACGAGAATTTATGGCTTCACTGCATCAGTGTGAGCGGCCTTTTTCGAGAATGATAAAAGCGTCGACGAAAACTTCGAAGTTACTGACGAGCCTCTAAACGAAGTTTTCCAATCTCTTGAATAGTGACGAACCTCACGACACCACCTTCACACTTCCCGACCTACGGCGAGACCGCGCCGATGCGACCTGAAGTCCGTTGAACACACTGCGTTTGCGGGCCAGAATTGCTTCAATGGTTTTAGTTGAGCGAGTGCGAGCCCTCGGGCTTTTTAAATCCAGCAGTGACGACTTCGTCGCGACGGTCGCCTCGATAGCGACTCCGCACTCCAATCCTCGCGGATCTCAGATTCTCATTCAAGGACAGTCCAACGACCGCCTATTGCTCCTACTTTCGGGTGAGGTCGAAGTCATTGTCGATGGCGAGCGGGTCGCCATTTTGAAAACACCGGGTGACTTGCTTGGGGAAATCTCGGTCCTTGTCGGTCTACCAGTGATTGCAACACTTCAAGCAGTGACGGACGTCGAAGTTCTTGAGCTTCCAGCAAAAAAAATCGAAAACGCGATCAAGAGTTCACCGAATTCATTCGGCTACCAACTCTATCGTCTTTTATCGTCTGTACTCTCTGAGAAAATCATCAATACGAATCAAAAGGCTCGGCAATTTGAGATCGCCAATCGCGCCCTTGTTGAAACCAATCGCGGTCTCGATGAGCGAATTCAAGAGCGCGAACGACAGCTCAAGTCTTTAACTGAACAAACCATTCGTAGCAGCAAAGTTCTCATTATTGAGCCTGACAAGAAACAACAGACTCTTTCGAAAATGGCGCTCGGTGGAACTGGCGTTCAGCTGACGATTGCTGGGTCAGACGAAGAAGCACGCACAGCCATTCAAACAGAAGCCCGTTTTGATTTGATTTTTATTAGTTCGACGCTCGTAAGTTCCATCAAAGACCTTCGGGATCTTCAACCCGATGCGCGATTCATCTACATTACGTCAAGCGATATGCGCTCTGAACTTCCCGCCCTCGAATCCTGTGCGTCATCCCTTTCAAATATTATTTCTCGAAACGTCGAAGACCGAGTTTTCACCGTCAAACATAGTGCGACGACCATCACAAAGCTCCTCTCTAAGGATCTCTTCGGCATCGAAAAATACCTCAATTGGGGCGTCGCTATTCAAAAGCATGTTGTGAAATCTTCGTGTGAACGACCGAAGCTGATCGAAGCCATGCAAAATCATATGGCTGATCTCGGGGTTCGGTCGGCAATCACCGATCGCATCGGTACCGTCGCCGAAGAACTCTTGATGAATGCGATCTACGATGCCCCTCATAGCGCCGATGGAAAAGCTCTTTATGCGCACATGAATCGCACCGATGACGTGCAACTGAAGGAAGGCGAAACTGCCGAATTTCGTTTCGCTGTCGACGGCATGATGGCTGCGATCTCGGTCGCTGACCCTTTCGGTGGGTTTCGTGCAAGCACCCTGATGAACTACCTCAAGAAGAACTATGCTGGTGATAGCCAGGTTCAAGAGGCCGGCAAAGGCGGCGCTGGCCGCGGCCTCCACCAGATCGTTGAAAATTCCGATCTCGTTATCTTCAATGTAAAAAGCGGCGTGAAAACAGAGGTTATCGCGCTCTTCAATCTCGATCCGAAGTCAAAACACCAAGAGAGCAATCCGACCTTTCACTTCTTCTCAGAGTAAATGTCTCGCTCTGAGACGCGTCTTCATCAAAACATTACATAAATTGCTTTAATTGACTGGGCCTAAGCCTCAGCCAACTCAGTGAAATTCCCGATAAAGAACATATGGATGTTCTCTTGTTCCACTCAGAGAAAGAAAAATCGAAAGTATTGGCATTTTGTTTGGAGAGCCAATTGAACATCTCTGTGAGCCATGCTGGAACACTCGACCAAGCGATGAAGATTCTTTTAGGCGACGCCAACATCGATCTCATCGTCGCCAATGATTCAGAACACCTGACGCTTTTGATGAAGTACCTTCTTTCCGTTGAATCTTCACTTCCAGTCATCATTGTTGGCGCAACTCAATCTGCCAACGAAGCCGATTCAATCTCTGCCATGAATGTCGTTGCGCAAATTCGCTCTGGCGACATCGCGGCTCAGCTGCCGGGGCTCATTCAATCAAAGTACAAAGATCTTCTCCAAGCGACCGAGAAAGATGAGAAGTTTTGTCGAATCAGCGTCGACCTTCTGTGCGACATCACTCCTCTCGCGGACGACGTTTACATTCGTCTTTCCAATATCAAGTTCGTCAAAATCTTCAAAGCCGGAACTGTCTTTACAGAGAAAGACCTCAAACGTCTCTGTGGAGTTCGAAACATCGAATACCTCTATGTGCCAAAGGCGGCATCTGCTGGATTCGTCAATCGCTTGCAAGATCGTCTTCAAGCCGTTTCTGACGAAGCCGAAGATGGCGACGAAAAGTTGATTGCGACTGTTGCCCAGGTACAAGAAACTCTGCAAGACCTGACTCAGAAGATCGGTTTTACAGAACCCGTAATGGCGCTGGCAAAAACGCATGTCGAGTTGGCGGTGAAAGCCATCGGTAAGTTTCCACGACTTCACCGCATCTTTGAAGGCTCAATGCTTCGCAATTCCAACTACACTTCTCGCCATAGCGTGATGATTGCACACGTTGCTTGCGCGATCGCATCAAAGCTCAATTGGCCTTCGGATTCGACATTCCAAAAACTCATTGTCGCCTCTCTTCTTCACGACATCTCACTCGTCAACCCCGACTACTGCGAAATCAATACGAAAGCTGATCTCGAACAGGCAAAAATGCGATACACGTCCGATGAAATTCGCGCCATCGAGAATCATCCATTTGCCGCAGCCGACATCGTCGGAAAGCTTCACGAAATTCCCGCTGACGTTCATGCGATCGTCATTCAACACCACGAAAAACCGGACGGTTCGGGGTTTCCTCGTGGAATGCGGGCTCAGGCCATAGCCCCTTTGGCTGCGGTTTTCATCGTTGCTCACGAGCTCGTAGAGGCCTGTGACCGTGAAGGAGCTTCATTTGACATGAGCCGCTTCTGGCAGGAGCGCACTGAGGCTTACTCTTCGAGCACCTTTAAGAAGATCGCCAAGGTTTTCTTAGATGCTTCGAATCTTAAGGCGGCCTGAGCTATCATTTCGCAGGCTTCTATGTCATAGTCCGCCAATGAAATTTTCTGATCTCCACCTCTCCGAGCCTCTTCAGCGCGCTATTCAAGACACTGGATACACCACACCGACTCCGATCCAAGAAGCAGCAATCCCTGCCTTGCTCGATGGTCGCGACCTTCTCGGCTGTGCTCAAACTGGAACCGGTAAAACGGCAGCGTTCGCGCTTCCGATTCTTCATCGTTTAACAGCGAATCATCATCGCCTTGAACCACGCCAGCCTCGTGTTCTCGTTCTAACTCCGACGCGTGAATTGGCGATTCAAATTTTCGACAGTTTTAAAACGTACGGAAAACATCTTCGCTTGAGTTACTCGGTGATCTTCGGTGGCGTCGGACAAGGCCCGCAGGTTCAGAGTGTCGCTCGCGGAGTCGACGTTCTTGTCGCAACCCCGGGACGCCTTCTCGACCTGATCGGTCAGAAATACGTCAACCTCAAGAACCTTGAAGTCTTCGTTCTCGATGAAGCCGATCGCATGCTCGATATGGGCTTCATCAACGATGTTCGCAAGATCATCGCTCTTCTTCCGCAAAAGCGTCACAACCTCTTTTTCTCTGCAACGATGCCGCCCGAGATCACGAAACTCTCTGATTCTCTTTTGACGAATCCAGTAAAAGTCGAAGTGACGCCGGTCTCATCAACAGCCGAAATGATCACTCAATGGGTGATGTTCGTTGAAAAAGATAAGAAG
>DATLHP010000174.1:0-5004 GCA_035539835.1 Bdellovibrionales bacterium | reverse complement strand
GGCGTCCAATCGCGCGACGGGTAATTTCGGTTCAGATCGACTCCGCGTCCGTTGACGCGCGTATTCTTGGTAAACCCGTCGACGTTTAGGCAAGGGATGACGATCCATGGGCACAGTGTGTTTTCAGACACCTTGTTGTTTTTCGGCCACGACAAAAGCCACGCCAGGGTGTCTTTTGCGAGGCGAACGCCTTCAGGTTCGTCTCCATGCACGCCGCCAATCAACACGATTGGTCGTTTGCCGCGAAGGTCGTCCAATGGAGCGCTTGCATGCAGCTCGATGGCTGTGCCGAGCGCCGTTTTTTTCCAATTTGCGATTGATATCATCCGTGAGGTCCGCCCACTCCATCGTAGGGCTTTCTTGACCATATTGTCGAGGGGCGGGTAGGTTCATTGACGATGAATTCTAACGAAGAAAAAGCACCAGCAGGACGTCTCTCGGTCATCATTCTCGCGGCCGGAAAAGGCACGCGCATGAACTCGCCCTTGCCAAAGGTCGTGCACCCAGTTGCCGGTAGTCCGATGATTAAAAAAGTCATCGACGCGGTCAAAGGCGCAGGCGCTGCTGATATTCGAGTCATCGTTGGTCACGGCGAAGCTCTGGTTCGAAAAGTCGTCGAGCCGATGGGCGTGACTTGTTATCCACAACAAAATCAATGGGGCACGGCGGACGCTGTTAAGTCGGCAGAGCCGGGCAGCCTTGAGGGGCCGGTTCTCATTTTGAACGGCGATCACCCATTGATCCAAACTTCAGACATCGAATTCATTTTGCGCGAATTCAAAGAGCGCAAGTGTGCGCTCGCGGTTGTTTCGGCCATCATGAAAAATCCTGGAAAGCTTGGTCGCATCGTTCGTCACAAAGGTGAACTTCGCGCGATCGTCGAAGCGGCGGATGCATCGGCCGAAACTTTGAAGATTCAAGAGACGAACACCGGCATCTATGTCGTCGATGCGGAAGTTTTGAATAGCTATTTGCCTTTGATCAAAAATCACAACTCCAAAGGCGAGTTCTATCTCACCGACATCGTCTCGATTGCTCAAGAGCACGGTGAAAAAGTCGATGCGATCACTGCGCGCTCGAGTGTTGGCTTTGGCGTTAACACTCAAATCGAACTCGCAAAGGCGACGAGTGTTTTGTTCAAGCGCAAGCGCGACGCGCTGATGGAAGCTGGCGTTTTGATGATCGACCCGAAAACGACTTACATCGAAGAGGATGTTGAAGTCGGCCCGGGCAGCGTTCTTTATCCGAACGTTTATTTACGCGGAAAAACGAAAATCGGCGCTGTTTGCATGATCGAGAGCGGATGCTACTTCGCACACGCGAAACTCGAAGATGCGGTTCACGTCAAAGCGTACACATACCTCGAGAGCACGACGATTGGTGCGAAGGCATCGATTGGTCCATTCGCCCGTTTGCGTCCTGAAACTGAAATTGGAACTGAAGCTCACGTCGGAAACTTCGTTGAAATGAAGAAAACGAAATTCGGCGCGCGCTCAAAGGCGGGTCATTTGACTTACTTGGGTGACGCGACAGTGGGACAAGATGTGAACATCGGTTGCGGCACCATCACTTGCAACTATGCCGTCGACAAAAAGAAATATCGTACTGTCATCGGTGATCGCGCCTTTATCGGAAGCGATACTCAATTCATCGCGCCGATCGAAGTCGGTGCTGATGCGGTGATTGGCTCTGGCTCGACGATCACGAAGGATGTTCCGGCAAAGGCATTGGCTGTAGCGCGCGGAAAGCAATTCATCAAAGAAGGCTGGGTCGTGCCATCCAAGCCTGAAGAAGAACAAGAGTAAATTCTCATGTGCGGAATCGTTGGATACTACGGTCCTAAAGAACCGAAAGATGTCATCGTCAGTGGCTTGAAGCGTTTGGAATATCGCGGATACGATAGCGCTGGCGTTGCCATCCTTCACAAAGGCGGATTCAAGCTCGTGCGTGCGAGCGGAAAGCTCGTCGAGCTACAAAAGAAACTCGAAGCAGAGCCGTTCGACGGGCATCTCGGCATCGGCCACACCCGCTGGGCGACACACGGTGTACCTAGCGAACGAAATGCTCACCCGCACAAGGTCGAAGGCGTCAGCCTCGTTCACAACGGCATTATCGAGAACTATCAAGAGATCAAAGCCGAACTCGCAAAAGACGGCGTCAAGTTTTCGTCGGACACCGACTCAGAACTCGTTGCTCATCTGATCTCCCGCAAGGTGAAGACGACGGGCGACCTTTTCAAAGCTGTTCAGCAGATTTTGCCTGAACTCCAAGGTGCCTACTCGATTCTCGTCGTTTGGGAAAATCAACCCGACACGATGATCGCATTCAAAAACGGTCCACCACTTTTGATCGGTCTTGGCGAAAAAGAAGTCGTCGTCGCAAGCGACATTCAAGCGATCATCGAACACACGAATCGCGTCGTATACCTCGAAGATTTCGAGATCGCGAAGGTCGTTGGCACCAAGTGCGAGATCTACTCGGCAAAAGGTCAGCCAATCAGCAAAGAAGTGAACACGATCGCGTGGAATGCTGAACAAGTTGAAAAAGCTGGCTTCAAGCATTTCATGCTCAAAGAGATTCACGAGCAGCCTCGCGCTGTCGCAAATGCGATCGCTCCGCACATCGATGTGGATGCGAAATCGGTACAGCTCCGCGGAGTCGGATTCTCGACAACCGCGTTCGAGCAACTTGAAAAGCTTGATCCAGTTCGCGATGGCGAAGAGACGGCGATGCGTTTGAAATCGATCGAGCGCGTGTTCATTGTTGCCTGTGGCACGTCGAACTATGCTGGAATGATCGGGAAGTATTATCTCGAATCACTCGCGAAGCTTCCGGTTGAGTGCGATATCGCATCGGAATTCCGCTACCGTGATCCGGTGATCCCAAAGAACTCTCTAGTTATGGTCATCTCACAGAGTGGTGAGACGGCAGACACTTTGGCAGCACTTCGCTTGGCGAAGCAAGCCGGTGCGCTGACGCTTTCGATCTGTAACGTTCGTCGTTCGACGATCGATCGCGAAGCACAAGGTCACTTGTACATGAACTCTGGTGTCGAAATCGGAGTGGCGAGTACGAAGGCTTTCGTTTCAACTCTTGCCGTTTTGAATTTGTTTGCGATCTACGTCGGTCGCATTCGTGGAATGGTATCGCGTGAGCAAGAGCAACGCCTCGTCGAAGCTCTTCAGGGTGCTCCGGCACAGATGGAAGCCGTTCTCTCGTACGATAAGTTCTTTGCTGAAGCAGCGAAAGAGATCAAAAACTATCGTGGTCTCTTGTACATGGGCCGCGGAGTCAGCTTCCCAATCGCACTCGAAGGTGCATTGAAACTGAAAGAACTCGCTTACATGCACGCTGAAGGCTATGCCGCCGGCGAAATGAAGCACGGTCCTCTCGCATTGATCGACGAGCGCATGCTCATCGTGATGGTCGCGCCTCGCGATCAGCACTACGAAAAAACTGTGAGCAATCTCGAAGAAGCGCGCGCCCGCGGCGGAAAAATCATCTCAGTCGGAACAGGCGACGACGCTGGCCTTAAAGCGGTGAGTGAGCATTACCTCTCACTTCCACAAGCCGAATGGACAGTGAATCCGATTCTCGCCGTGATCCCAATGCAGCTTCTCAGCTATCACGTCGCCGACGTCCTCGGTAACGACGTCGACCAGCCAAGAAACCTCGCAAAATCAGTCACGGTCGAGTGAGCCTTAGCTCCCTTTGATGGCGAACCAGTCGATGTTTAGGCACCGCAGTACTTCAGAGTCCGATGTGGCTGCGGCTTTCGTGGATTTTTCGATGGTTTCGATGAGAAGCTTTCGAATTTTTTCTGCCGCGTCCTCCGACAGTGCCATCGGACCTGAATAGAACATGTCTGCCGTATTTGATTTCTCTTGTGCTTGAATTCCTTTGAGTCGCCAATTCGTGTGGTGTCGACCGACAAACGGGGAGTCGTGACCGACGTGCGTGATGCTCGGGCCGATTTTCAACGACCCATTCTTTTCGATGACGAGTCCGTGCTTACCTAGAAAGTCGATGATCTTTACGACGAGAGCTCGATCGAGATGCAAATACTCAGCTATGGCGCCAGCTGACTCGAGGCCCGGAATTGAAATTCCCAGTCGAACGGCGCTGTAGTACCACTGTGAATAGAAGGTCGCCCGATCTTCTTCAGAGAACTTGCTATGTTTGATTCTATTTTTAAGTGACTGCGCGGCCTCATTAATGGCCTCACGTTGTTTCTTGTAGACGGATTTTAACTCCGTCGTTCCAGCCCGAGCTTCTTGGACAAGCAGAAGAAAGAAATCTCGTTCTAGCTCGTTGAGTCCGACGAACTTGGTGATCCCAAGTGCTTGCTCGACGCTAAGGTCTCGATCGCCGCGGAACACTTGGCTCATTACGACAGAATTAATACTTAAGTACTCTGCGATCTTTCGCATGAGCCCGTGGCCGCCACGGGGCTGGTCTGCAATCCACTCGTTCACAAACAGTTTATAGTCGTCGTAATCGAATACAGCCATGCAGCGCTCGACCTTCGTTGAGATAGTTAGCAAGTATGCTAATTTTAAAGATAACAATTAATTAAAGAGATGTGGAGTCCAAAAGCTGACGTGACGAAACTGAATTTGTTGAGAATGATCTCACAAGGAGGAAGTCAATGTTCAGATCATGGATGATTATCGCCCTCTCAGCTCTCACTGCTTCACAAGTCTTCGCCGCGGGCGGCGTCGATGGCGGAGGCGGAAAAAGCGTTGTTTGCCGCAATCGAGGCGGCGACGTTGTGTCAGCCGAAGTGCTCGATCTTTTTGAAGGTCGTGAAATGTTCGGGCTGAATATTCCGACATCTTCAGAACGAATGGAGGCACAGATTCGCTATGCCCTCGAAGTTCTTCCGCCTAGTTCGCGGGGCTTGGTTGAGTTCTATGTGAAGAGTGTTCTTCAGAATATGCGATTGGTTTCTGCGGACCTGTTGCCAATCGATGACTCGTTTGAAGTCATGGTTCCTCAAGGATG
>DATLHP010000173.1:0-9694 GCA_035539835.1 Bdellovibrionales bacterium | reverse complement strand
CCATATAAGACGCCGCCGAAACCTTTGCGCATTTCTTTGTAGGTTTGCATCTGGTGAGCCCAGGGGCAGAGACGTGAATCAGCTTCGAAGTAAATTTTGACGACGGCAGTTGATCCCGGCGCCATCGAGAATACGTAAAAGTTCGATTCTTTTTTGACTTTGGTTGCACTCACTTTGGCCAAGACAATGGCATCTGAGATGAGGGTCGGAGTGTAGCTATCGACGTAGCCTTTCCAGTTTCTGTTGGTGGAAAGAGCCTGCATAAAGATGCGCGAAACTCTCATCGGGAACCGATACAGGAGAGTTTGTTTTGTTTTATTTTTCATCTCGAATCGGAAGACCGTTTGTTCGCCTTGTTCTGGGGTTCCAAGTTTTTCGATGACTTTGATCGAAGCGCCTACGAGGGGAAATGTGACCGTGAGCGGACTGCCGATCGAATAAGTTTTCAAGCCCGTCCGACGATCGCGGAACGCTTTGATCGCTCGACAATCCTGAACGGTTTGCTTCAGGCGTGGGTCAGTGCCCTGGATTTTTTCTGGCTGAATCTCTCCGTTGGTCACTTCGTGAAGAAGAGTCGACTCATTGCCGCCGGCTCCGTAGTGGCGACGATTCGAGAAATTTTCGCAAACGAGACCTAAGGTTTTCGGAGTTTGAGTTTCCAGACCGATGGGTAGGATCTGACTTGAAAAGTCTTTCACCGCCATCGATCCGGTTTCAATACGAGCTTTTGATGCAACGCCAGCTTTTGATTCGATCGAGGCAGAGTCAATGCCCGAGAACCGAACGTTTTCGACATCAAAACGATGGGTCGAGCCGGAGCGTGTTTGCACCAAGAAGCGAAACGAGCAGTGACTCTGCTCAATCTTTTCTGCGGGAAGTTCGAGCCACATACGTTCAGGAATCAGTGAAGACAGAGGAATCGAGTTCATCTGCGAAAGCGTCGTGTTCTCTTCGATGAATTCACCGGGTGTCTGACATGCCGATTCGATGGAATAGATAACGTCTCGGGTTTCATCTGCCTTAAAGTTCAGCACAGCATCGCCCGGTAGCTCGCGAAGAGTCGTGTGGCGAAGGGCATAGGTCTCGCCCGGCTTCTTCTTAGATTTGATAACGGGTTCCGAGAGGCTCCAAGAATCTACGACTTGATTCGTCGGCTCTTGGTTTTGATGGTCCGGGGCGCAAGAAACGAGTCCGAGAACCGATACTCCGAACCCGATCATAAGCAACATATTCGATCTCATGCGAATTACCTCCAATGGTGCATGGAGGTAGGGCAATCAGTGAGCCAGGTACCGGCTCACCAATACGAGGTCGTGACCGTGACATCGCCACGGATTTCGGTCTGACAGCTCACTCGTTCGGACCGCGAGATCGAGAATTTTTCGCGTAGAAACTTCTCGCGATCGTTTTCAGGTGAAAGATTCTCTTTCCCTGAAACGATTTGAATGCGGCATTTCGCGCAAACGCCATCTCCGCGGCAGGACGACGCAACCGGCAGACCGCCTTCCAGCAAGGCTTTCATGAGATTTGTCCCTTCGGGCACATCGAGGGGTTGGCGCGTCTTTTCAAAATGAATCTGGGGCATGGCTTAAGCCTATCAGAGGAGTAATGCATTCCAGCAAGTTTTGTCTTTGCCAGGGTGCTTCGTTAGACTCAGGCCCTCTTTCAGATCTCGAGGTAAAGTTATGTCCACAGCCGACAAAATCGAAAAAGTCATCATTATCGGATCCGGACCTGCCGGATACACCGCGGCCGTGTACACATCTCGCGCGCTTCTTGAGCCTTTGATGTTCGAAGGTGAAGAGGCGGGCGGCCAACTCATGATCACAAGTGACGTCGAAAACTTTCCAGGTTTCTCGGCTGGAGTGACAGGCCCGAATCTGATGGAAGAGATGCGCATGCAGGCCGAAAAATTCGGAACTCGCATGATTCGTCGAAACGTCACGAAAGTCGACTTGTCCGCGCGTCCGTTCAAAGTGTGGGACGGCGACAAACTTCATCTCGCTCAGACTGTCATCATCTGCACGGGTGCGAGCGCGAAGTACTTGGGACTCCCGACTGAAAAGGCGTTCTATAACAAAGGCGTTTCAGCGTGCGCGACTTGCGACGGCGCGTTTTTCCGTAACATGGAAGTCGCTGTGATCGGTGGCGGTGACACGGCGATGGAAGAAGCAAACTTCCTGACGCGTTTTGCATCGAAGGTTCACTTGATCCACCGAACTGAAACTTTTAGAGCATCAAAAGTTATGCTCGAGAAGGCGAAGAAGAATCCGAAGATCACTTTCGTCTGCAACACAGTTGTTGAAGAAGTGAAAGGCGACCAGTTCGTCACCGGTCTCAAAGTAAAGAACATCGTAGACAACGAAACCTACGAACTTCCGGTTCAAGGCATGTTTTTGGCGATTGGCCACAAGCCGAACACTGAGTTGTTTAAAGGTGCGCTCGAACTCGATGCCACTGGATACATTAAAACAAAACCACACTCGAGCTACACGTCGATTGAAGGCGTGTTTGCTGCGGGCGACGTTCAGGATCACGTTTATCGTCAAGCGATCACAGCGGCTGGAAGCGGCTGTATGGCAGCGATCGATGCGGAACGTTGGCTAGAAACAATCGGACAATAACCGGGAAAAGGATTTTCCATGTCGAAACCGAAGATCAACACCAAGGATTTGGTGAAGAAGATCGAGAAGATCACAAAAGAGCGTATGACCAAGGAAGACGTCGTCGACCTCGGTCAATTTCGCGATCTCAAAAAACGTGAAGTGCCGCGCACTGTTCTTCTCATCGAAGATGACGAGACGATGCGTAATGCGATCAAGCGTATTCTCGAAGGTGAAGGTCTAACGGTTCGTTCGGCCGCCGATGGCACTCAGCTTTCGACCGTTCTCGACGACAATCCGATTGATCTTATCATTCTCGATGTCGGTCTGCCGTGGGTGAATGGCTTTGAGCTCGCGAAGCTTCTTAAAGAGCATGACGATCTCAGACAGATTCCACTGATCTTCGTCAGCGGTCAGACGAGCGAATTCGACGTCAAACGAGGTTTCGAAGCGGGCGCTGACGACTACATCAAAAAGCCGTTCGACGTCGAAAAGATCAAGCGTGCGGTTCACACTCTTCTAAAGCTGAACAAGTAGAGCGCTACGCGTAGGCGTGGCGATGAGTCTCTACATGATCACCGCGGCGAACTCTAAACGCTTCGCCGATCAAACCTACGCCTTGCATTGCTAAGTCGACACCAATGAAGAGGCCGATGACCCACAGGCCAGATCCCGGCCAACGGTTGAATATCATTATGCCGAGGATGATCGACAGTGTTGCGCTGAAAGCTGCCCAACCCCAATTTGCGTTGCGATTGACGATGGCCAAAATCAGGCGAACGGTACCGCTGATAAGAAGCATACTAGCGATGAACAATGTCAGAGTGAGTGCGCTGGTCATCGGCCAGAAAGTCATGACGAAACCTGCGACCCCATAAAGAACACCGACAAATAAGTGCAGCGCGAAGTTTCGCTTTCCTTTACCGGTGAACGCAAAGACGACTTCACTGATTCCGGCCGCCAGAACAAGTAGTCCCAAGAAGATCACAGATACCAGCGTCGCAAACATCGAGATCGATAGAGCGATGAAGCCCAAGATCAAAAGTAAAACACCCAAGGTGAGCAATAGCCCCCAAGCTCCTGGGACATCATCTGATGACAAAACATTTCGCGTCCTTACTTCCGTGGCCATTGCAACCTCCCGTGGCAAATCATATCGCTATGCTCAGTATATGAGGTCGAACTCAGACAAAGTCTGGCACGTGTCTTTCTTCGATGTCCTTGCAGTAACAGTCGTGGAATTCGTTCTCTAAGCGAGACTGGCAGTCATGGGGCTATCGACCGCTCAAAGAAACACCGCCGCCAAACTGTTGAAACATCCATGGAGCCGAAATCGCGAAACGGTTCACTGTCGTATCAAGAGTGACTGTCTGCGGAAGAAATGGATTGTAGCCCACTTGTCCAGTGCTCAATCCAGCTTCGGCAATCAGTGCGAGGATCTGCGCGTTTTCATCCGCGATGTCGTCGGGATCGATTTCAGCATCGATACCGGCTTCGATGCGATCTTGAATTGCTTCGCAGAGATCTTGAACTTCAGGTTGATCGGCGAAACCCGGTAGGCCTGCTGAAATGCGAGAAAGTACATAGAGATGATAGGCGTGTTGCGAGATTCGCTCGATTCCCGAGAGCTGACTATAGAGGTCGGCCGTGGCCAGTGCGGCATCCGTATAAAACTGTGCACTATCGACAATTCCAGCGCCGGATTCACGTGCTTGCCAGATATCATCAATGACGCCAGAGACACCATCGGTTTGGAGAATCGCGCCGAGAGGTGCAATCGCACTCTCTACAAAGGCATTCTCGGGTGCTCGCCCAGAGGCTTGCGCGAGCATGACATTGTGAAGTTCGTTGCGACTGCGTGGCGCATAGACGCCTTCATCGCCAAGGTTTTCACAGACGCGTACATCGGTAGCGCCCGAGTCGACAAAGCGTTCGACGAAGTAATCGGCGATGACCTCATCTGGAGTTTCAATCGATGGTGGCACGGAAACCGTTCCCGGTGAAGGCGACGCGGCTGCAGGTGGTGGTTGTCGAGGTGAGCCAGAGGTACGAATGCTCGGCGGACCAGCCAGGGGCACATCACCATCGTTTGTCGCAAGCACGGGTCTGTTCAACATTCTGCCGCGAATTTCAAACGGACGCGGAAGTTCATAAAAGATGATGACGAGGCCAGCGATCGTCAAAAGCGCCAGCACTCCGCCAATCACGAGAATGACCCGTCGGAGTTTTCGTTTTTCCTCGGCCTCATCCACGAAAAGACCCCCTGAGACCTTAAATTCTAAACAGGGGTAATCCAGTGTTCTTGATGGCTAGATGTTCGAAGTGTCGCCATTACGACGCACGGTCGTTACAAAAAGGTACGCCGCTCCGTTTGGTAGCGCACCTGCGTTGAACGCAGTGTCGCTACCAAAGGGAGCGGCGTACCTTTTGGCGGTTTTGGTCTCAGGCGCGGATGCAGGCTGTGCCGTGCTCTGGGCGTGTGTTGCGCAGGCTTGGGCACGTTGCTTTGCACTCGTCGATCATGTCCGGGCAGCGTGGATGGAAATGGCATCCCGATGGTGGACGGATCGGACTTGGTACGTCGCCAGTCAAAATGATGCGAGATTCTTTTTTGCGTGGATCCGGTACTGGGATCGCCGATAAGAGTGCGCGAGTGTACGGGTGTGACGGGTGCTTGTAGAGCTCGTCTGCTCCGGCGATCTCGACGACTTTACCGAGATACATGACGGCAACGCGATTCGAGATGTGCTCAACGACTTTCAAATCGTGGGCAATGAACAAGTACGTAAGACCCAAGCGTTGTTGCAGATCCATCAAGAGGTTGATGACCTGAGCCTGAATCGAAACGTCGAGAGCTGAAACAGGTTCGTCACAAACGATGAAGCTCGGATCAACCGCAAGAGCGCGCGCGATACCGATACGCTGACGTTGACCGCCCGAAAACTCATGCGGGTAACGGTTGATGTGCTCTGGGCGAAGACCAACGAGCTCGATCAATTGCTTTACACGATCGAGACGGTCTTTTTTCGAATCGAAAAGATTATGAATTTCGAGTGGCTCAGAGATGATCGAGCCAACCGTCATACGCGGGTTCAAACTCGCATACGGATCTTGAAAGATGATCTGCATTTTACGGCGAAGGGCGCGAAGTTCTTCACCTTGAAGGTCCGTGACGTTCTGACCATCGAGGATGATCGATCCCGAAGTCGGTTCGATCAGGCGGATGATGCAACGACCGAGTGTCGACTTACCGCAACCGGATTCGCCGACGAGACCCAGTGTTTCGCCTTTTTTGATTTCGAGGGAAACACCTTGAACAGCTTTAACGCTCGCGACTTGGCGAGAGAAGAGGCCACCTCTGATCGGGAATTCTTTGGTGATGTCTTTGATCTGAAGGAATGGTGTGTTCGACATTCTTCTTCTTCCTTAAACCGTTGCCGTGTCGGCATGTGTGACACGATTTTCTGTCGGTGGATGAATACAAGCTGCCTTATGTTTGCCGCCGAAATCGAGAAGTGGTGGTTGAGCGGCACGGCAGTCATCTTGAACAGCTGGGCAGCGTTCGCTGAAGCGGCAACCTTTAGGAAGGTTGAACATGCTCGGAACGAGACCTTTGATTGTTTCGAGACGCTCACGACGGTGACCCGTTTCGAAATGCGGAATCGAGTTCAAGAGACCTTTGGTGTACTGGTGGCGCGGGCGATAGAAGATGTCTTCAACCGAACCGTACTCAACGATTTTACCAGCGTACATAACAGCGACGTCGTCGCATGTTTCAGCAACAACGCCGAGATCGTGCGTGATGAGAATCATCGACGCTTGGAATTCACGCTGAAGTTTGCGCATGAGATCGAGAACCTGAGCTTGGATCGTGACATCAAGAGCTGTCGTCGGCTCATCGGCGATCAAGAGAGCAGGGTTACAGCTCAATGCCATCGCGATCATGATCCGTTGGCGCATACCGCCCGAGAGTTGATGCGGATATTCGTCGACGCGTTTGTCTGGTTCTGGAATCCCGACGAGCTTCAACATCTCGATCGTTTTTTGCCGAACTTGTTTTTTATCAAGACCCGGCTGGTGAAGCTCGATCGCTTCAGCAATCTGGTTTCCACAAGTGAAAACCGGGTTCAACGATGTCATCGGTTCTTGGAAAATCATCGCGATGTCGTTGCCGCGGATTTTGCGCATTTTCTCTTCTGAGAGTTTCAGAAGATTTTTGCCGACATTGTCCTTGTCTTTGGCGCCGTGGAAGATGATCTCGCCACCGACGATCGATCCCGGAGGATTCGGGATCAGGCGCATGATCGAAAGCGAAGTGACCGATTTACCGCAACCTGACTCACCGACGATGCCAAGGGTTTTACCTTTTTCGAGGGTGAAGCTGACGTCATCAACGGCAAGGAAAGTGCCGTCATCAGTCTTGAACTGTGTCTTCAGGTTTTTCACTTCAAGCAGTACGTTTGACACGTCATTCCTTTCGTACCGGGTCGGCGAAGCGCGACAGGTCGCATCTCGCCTCCTTTTCTCATTCTCATGTCGTTACGAGGGGTTCGTTATACAAGCCCGTGCCCCATAGTTCAACAAGCCAATCCGACACCAACTGCCCTGTCAAAGCACAGGGCGTGCCGGTCTGAGGGCCTATCTATTCTTGAGTTTTGGGTCGAGAGCGTCTCTCAGAGCCTCGTTGAAGAGGTTGAAGGACAAAATGAGACCGAACATGAAAATCGTCGCTGCCGTGAGGTTGCCCCAGAAGGGACGAGCCAACTCGAGTTTCGAGTCATCGAGCATGATTCCCCAAGAAGGCGTTCTAGGGTCTACCCCGAGACCAAGATAGCTCAGGATGACTTCGATTTTGATCGCCGAAACGAAGCCAAGTCCGAACTGAACGAACGCGAGATGAGTCACATTCGGAAGAATATGACGGAACATTTTACGAGTATGACCCGCGCCAAGAACCTCGGCCGCCATCACATAATCGCGATTCTTGTGTTTGATAAACTCGCCACGAATCAGACGGCAAAGGGTTACCCAGCTCGTTACACCCAGGGCGATGTAAACGTTGATGAGACCGCGACCGAGAACGAACGTCAGAGATGGAATCAAAAGGATGTAAGGGATCGAGTCGATCGTCGTGTAAAGCCAAACGATGAGGGCGTCGACTTTGCCACCGAAATATCCTGCCATTGCACCCAAGACGATGCCGATCAAGAGAGAGATGCCCGATGCGATCAATCCGACCGATAAAGCCGTTGCCGTCCCATGAACAGCGCGCCCGAGAACATCACGACCTAGAACGTCCGTTCCGAAAGGATGCTGACTCGAGAATTCTTGGTATTGGTAGTTGGGATCACCGATGCCAACACCGGGATACAGAAGCCCAGTCCAAGCGCCGAGTGCGATGCCAACGTAGACGATGATGACCGCGAGGCTGACCATCGCGATTTTGTTTCGCTTCAGACGGCGAAAGGCATCCCACCAGAGCGAGTTTCTTTGGGCTTTTTTCGTTGGGACTTGAGTGGTCGTAGCGAT
Organism: Bdellovibrionales bacterium; assembly: GCA_035539835.1. GTDB lineage: Bacteria > Bdellovibrionota > Bdellovibrionia > Bdellovibrionales > JAMPXM01 > DATLHP01. Next base: position 1,562 of record DATLHP010000173.1, on the reverse strand, counting down.
TGTAGCCATAGATCAACCCAACTTGATTCGTGGATCGACCACTGTGTAGAGGATGTCCGAAAGAATATTGAAAAACATGTAAGCAATCGAAATGACGACCGTCATCGCTTTGATAACCGGGAAGTCGGATTCGTTCAGACCTTTAATGATCATCCCTCCGAGGCCGGGGATACTGAAGAATGTCTCGATGAGGAATGTGCCTGTAATCAAAAACGGCATCTCGATAACGATGATCGTGATGATTGGAATCATCGCATTCTTCAAAACGTGTTTTGCGAAAACCTTCTGACTCGATAGGCCTTTGGCGCGCGCAGTGCGAACATAGTCTTGGAAAGTTTCGTCAAGGACGACTGAGCGGTAGACGAGAATGTTCGAGCCCAGTGTCAGGACGAAAAGAATAATCCACGGCAGGAAAAGGTATTCCCATCGACCTATCCAAGATGGATCCCATCCAGAAATCGGAAAAGCGCCAAGGTGGTATGCGAGGAAGTACTGCAAGAGAATGATATAGACGAGCGAGCTGACGCTAAGAAGCGCTAAACACGTCACGACAACACCGTGGTCAAATACGGTTCCTCGAAAGTAAGACGTAAAGAGCGCAAGTCCGATACAAAACACGATCGACATTGCAAATGGCGGAGCAGTCACCGAAAGAGTCGGACCGATTCCTTCAGAAATCATGGTGCTGATCTTCTGCTTCGTCGCCCAGCTGCGACCAAAATCGAAGGTCACGATCTGCTTTACGTAGAAAATATATTGCTCGGGAAGTGAACGGTCGAGACCAAGCTCAGAGCGAATGCTTTCAACCTGAGCTTGTGTTGCGTGACGACCGGCGAAGCGGACCGCCGGATCACCCATCAACATGTTGAACAAGATGAAGGTGATCAGCGTGATCCCGAACATGATCGGGATCGTGAAGATGAGTCGACGAAGAATATAAGATAGCACTTACAGTCCGCCAGCGAGTTCCGCGCGTTTTTGAGTATCGACACGAAGGTACTTGTACATCGCGTGGCGAGTGATGTCGTTGAACTTAAAGTTGTTCAACCAGCCGTGGTACAGGTAGTACGCCTGACGGTGCAAGTTGAACATCCAAGGAGCTTCTTCGACGACGATATCGCGCATCTGCTGATAGACGGCGTCGCGCTCTGGGCTTGGTGGAAGCGTCAATGACTTCTCGTAGAGAGCGTCGAATTGCGCGTTCGAGAACGCCGAGTCGTTCGGGCCGGGAGGCATGTTCTTCGAATAGAAGAGCTGCAAGAAGTTCTGCGCGTCTGGGTAGTCTGCGCCCCATGCGATACCGAAGATTTGTGCTTTTCCAGTTTTGATCTTGTCTTGGAATTGCGGCCAAGTGTTCGCATTGATCGAAAGTTTTACGCCGATCTTCGCCCAGTTCTGAGCATAGAACTCAGCTTGCTGACGAGATTGCGAATCCGAGAGAGTTTCGTAAGTGAGTTCGAGGGGCTTCGCTTCGCTGTAGCCCGCTTCTTTCATCAAAGCTTTCGCTTTTTCGAGATCGAGAGTTTGGTACGGGTTCTTGAACGCAGGATCGTAGCCAGAGA
>DATLHP010000172.1:0-9916 GCA_035539835.1 Bdellovibrionales bacterium | reverse complement strand
GCCGATCACGAAGCGAAGACTGGAGAAAAAGCCGCTCCATTCGGAGTGAATCTCATCGTGCATCGTTCGAACCCGCGTCTCGAAGCAGACTTTGCGATTTGCGTGAAACACAAGGTTCCACTGATCATCACATCCCTTGGCGCCGTTTCCGAACTTGTCGAGAAGGTTCACGCTTATGGTGGCGTCGTCTTTCACGATGTCACGACTCTCCGTCACGCACAGAAAGCTGCTCAAGCCGGAGTCGATGGCTTGATTGCAGTTTGTGGCGGCGCCGGCGGTCACGCTGGTCGCATCAATCCGTTCGCGCTCGTGGGTCAGCTGAGACAGTTCTTTGATAAAACGATTCTTTTGGCTGGAGCAATTAGCAAAGGCAGCGACGTTCTCGCAGCCCAAGTGATGGGCGCCGATCTCGCATACATGGGCACACGCTTTATCGCGACCGAAGAGAGCCAAGCACAGATCGAATACAAACAGATGATTCTCGATACGACAGCGGAAGACATCATTTATACGCCGGTGGTATCGGGTGTGCCGGCGAGCTTTATGCGCCCGAGCCTTGAGAAGGCCGGATACAAAGACTTCAATGATCGCGGTGAAGTGAATTTCGGAGACAAGCTGACATTGGATGATGAGGCGAAAGCCTGGAAAAATATTTGGTCCGCTGGTCACGGCGTCTCGAATATCAAAGACGTCGTAAAAACCGCGGACCTCATCGATCGACTCGAGCGGGAGTATGAATCCGCCCGAGCTAAAATCAAAAGCTAATTAGATCTTGCAAGCTTCTTTCAAAGTTTCTTTTTCGATCTTGTTGTTAACGAGAACCTCGTTAACAACCGTATCCATCTTTGCTTTACCGAACTTACGTGTGTTCGATTTTGCTTTCGAATTGATCTCCATTGAAACAGCTTTCAGCTTTTCAAGCGGGCTGCCTTGGATTTGGTTTTTAGCAGGGCTATCAATGTTTTTGTCGATGACTTCAAGTGTATCAACCGTGTCAGCTGTCGCACCTTCTGACTTCGCGATTTGAAGGTTCTCTTTTGAAGCTTGAGTCGACAAGCGATCGTTTGCATTCTGAGCCGGCTTTGCCGCAGGCTTCGCAGCTGCCTGACCTGGCTTCGCCTTCAATTGAAGACCTGTGTCCGCATTCGACTTAAGTTGAATGCGGGCGTCACGACCAGCAGCTCTCGCTCCGGCAGCAGCTCCGCTCGTGTTAGGAGCAGCAGTTGTTGGTTTGTTATAAACGCCGACCGCTGCGCTTGTTGCCATCGCAACAGACGATCCCGTAACCAAAGCGGCGATTACCAATGTGTTAGCTAGCTTCATACTCTTTCTCCTTAACTCGAAAGAACTTGTTATTTTGAACAACGCCTATCTGTGCAAACCTAAGACCATCAAATCCACGCATTAGACCGAATCCACTACGCCAAAATTCTCAACAGTGACGACAATTTGCGCCTGTCTAATTTTTTGACACCTGAGAAGCATCGTCGAACTCATCCCAGAAGAGCTCGACGATCTGCTGAGACTGCGACTCGGTAAATCCGGCGCTCTTCAGTTGCTTCGCGTATTTCGACTTCAATATATCCGAACGGAAACCGCGGATCGCTCCGACTTGTTTCGTCGTCATCGGACGTCCGATCACTCTGAGAACTGCTTGAATTCTGAAATCTTGCACTTGGCGAGGTGTGAGAACACCAGCACCTCGGCCTCGAGCCATTGAATAGAGCATTTTGACGTCGGAAATCGGATCAGATTTACGAATTGCACCGTATGCGCTATCGCCAGAGTCCATCAAGTTTCCGACGCCGAACATGAACGTACCTAAATACTGTTGCCAGTTCTTTGCATCCTTACCTTTTTGGTAAGTCATCGGCCAATCGCCCGCACTCTCAGTGATATCAACCGTCATCGCCATCTTTTCGATCGAAGCCGAAGAAACTTTCATCGCCGTCAAACGAGTGGCAGCAATCTGCAATCCGCCCATGAACAAAAGAGAACCCGCAGCGCCTTGCAAAGTGGCCATGATGCCACGTTCCCAGTTCCAACCATCACCATCAGTACCCGACGCATAAGTTTCGCCAGCAGCAGCAAAAATTCCACCGAGAGCGACCGCTGTCGCAATGGGCTTCGTCGCACGCTGCATGCCGCTGAGGAACGCTTTGGTCACCGGCTTGTAAAGTGTCGATGGAGCATAGCCATTCGCAAGTCTGGCAAGCGCACCACCGCTACGACGCGCGATTGCTTTCGCCGAGGGCTTAAACATCAGAGACGTCGTCATTCGCAAACGACCCATCGACTGAGCAAGCAGAACTCCACCACGACTTCCATTTGCCGCCACGACTCCGGGCGCAGCACCGCCGCCGGTCGCAAGAATGATTCCGATACTCACGCCCGCTTCGAGGAAATAGAATCCGATTTTTAAACCTTTGATGACAGGATCAGTCTTCAAAGCCGTTGCGTATTCTTGGTCGGTCATGCCGTACATCTCGCGGATGCTAAAGTCCCATCCGTCCTCAGCAACGACCATCGCTCCGCCGATCATCGACGAGGCGCCCATCAAAGGACCACCGAAGAAGGCGACCGTTCTTTCCCAGTAAGCCCATTCACGCAGTTGATCGTTGGTTCCAAGCGAAGAGTAACCATAGTTGCGGAGCATCTTCTCGTGCAGTGCCGAAACGTTTTTGCTCGCCGTCGTTCCAAGGCGTTTGCCGGTGACGATGTCATTGATCGGTCCAGAGATGTAAGTCTCTGTCAAAGAGGTGATCCCCTGAGACATGATCCTCGATCCTTGCATAATCTGCTGACCACCAGTTTCACGCGGAGCCGCTGTCACCTTAGCTTCACTAAGAGCTTTCTTGGCATCAGCGATCGCCTGCGATTTATGGCGCGCTGATTGGGCATCGATCTCTTTTTGCGTGAGCAGATCGCTACCATGCAGACGAATGAGTTCGTTCAGTCTCGCACCGATTTCTTTGAATCGCTTAGAGGCAGATTTTGAAAAGTCGGAAAATTTGTACTGCTGGCGGGGATCTTTCGAGTCGATCGTCTTGTGGTACCAATAGTAGCTATAGAGCCGCGCATTCTCTTCGAGAAGAGGGCTCACATAAATCGCAAGGACAAAGTTCTTGATATCGGAAGGCGCAGACATCGGCGCGATCAATGGATGCTCTGCAAGCTGTTTGGTCGTGTACTTCGGATACATAAGCACGGTGGCATGAATCGCGTCGACATGTGCGCGCTTCACCGACTCCCAAACCGCAATGAGCTGGCCCAGATTGATGTACTTGCCGTTCGGCGCTAGGGCGACAGCCTTGGTCTCTTCAGTAATTTCAGTCGGAAGCTCCGCCTTCGTCACCCAGATGCCATGAGACGATGGTGTGTCCATGAGATCGATCGCCGTATTCAGAATCGCAACCGTTTCGTCTCCCATGCCAGCATAGACGCCCTTCGTGTCAAAGAAGCGATGCGCATTCAAAACGATTCGACGAGTGGGAGCATCGATCGTGCCGATCTGAACCTTCGGACGCGCCTTCAAGATCACGTCGTCTGGTTTCTTTGTCATAGTCATGACGTGAAAGAGGGTTTGACGAATACGGAAGTCAGCTAACAGCTGCCAAGTTTCTAAAAACTCAAGTCGCGTAACGCCCGCGCCAGAGTATTTTGAGACAATCGTCTTAAAGTCATATTTCTTCGCCTTAGGGAAGACACCGACATTCCAGAAGTTCGTATTGATGATTCCGGCGATCTCTTGAGTCATTGCCGTGCGTGCTTTGAAATATCCGACGCTCAATGCAAGAAACTTCTCGCGCAACTTAGCGATTGAATGACCGCTCTGCAGATCTTTCGTAAAGCCAGCCTGTAAACTCACCGGAAGTCGGCGTGTGACGCCTTCAAAGGTCGCAAGCATCATTCGTCCGCGCGTTTCAGAGCCGAAACGATAGCAGTCAGGGCCACCGTATTTTCTTGTGCAGTATTCAGTCAGTTCAAGCGCGAGCGTGTCGAAGTGATTGAGACTTTGCTCGAAACTCTTTTGAAGAGCTTGAATCGTTTCTTGGCTGATCGCCTTTTGATCCCAGCGAGCGTAGGTTCGCTCGCTCATGAGATTGAGTTCGCTCGATAGCTGGCTGAGTTGGGCAAACGCACCACTCGTTCCGATCAGCGATGCGATCAGGAAGTAGACCCCAGTGGTTTTCAAAAAGCTTCGTACAGCCATAGCCGGCTATTGTGCAGCCCGCGTGCCTCTGATTCTTAGGGTTTTCACGCCTTTCTCCAGGGTTTTAGCTATCCAAGGATGTCCACAGAATTGACAGTGACGGTTCGCGCCTCGCCAAACCAATGACATCTAAAGGATGACTCTCTCATTGGGCGTGTTAACTTCAGGACATGGACAAAGGCACTATTCTTACGATTCTCATCATTTGCGTGGTCGTTTTCTCGATCTTCGCCTACCTCTTCTTCATGGTTTTCTTCCCTGAATGGGTCGGAATCACCGGCAAAAAAGCCAAAGAGATTCAGCAAAGCCACGTTGGCGATAAGTCCGAAACTCAAGAGAAAAAATGACCCCGAGCTACGCGTTCATCGATGTCGCACTTCTCTACCTCGGATCTGCGGTCGTTTGCGTCGCCCTCTTTCGCAAATGGGGCCTCGGCTCCATTCTCGGTTACCTCGCTGCTGGTTGGTTGATTGGTCCATGGGGAACCGGTGCGATTTCAAATCCCGAGAGCACTCTGCATTTCGCTGAACTCGGCGTCGTTCTGCTTCTGTTCGTTATCGGCCTAGAACTGAGCCCAGCACTTCTGTGGCGCATGCGTCGCATCGTGTTCGGCCTTGGAATTTTGCAAGTCGCAGCGACCACTGGAATCATCGCAGGCCTGTTGATGCTTTTTGGATTCGCGGGCTTGCCATCATTCATCGTTGGCGCTTGCCTTTCGCTCTCATCGACCGCTTTTGCCATGCAGATTCTCGGCGAAAAGAATCTCTTGAATACGACTTTCGGGCGTTCGTCGTTCGGCATTCTTCTTTTTCAAGATTTGGCAGCCATTCCGTTGATCGCGATTGTTCCGCTCTTGGCTTCCGTCGGCGACAAAGAGCCCGATTGGTCGAAGGGTGCACTGACGTTCGGAATCGTCGTCGTTCTCGTCGTCGTTGGCCGCTTTATTCTGCCGCCGATCTTCCGACGGATTGCAAAAGCAAAGACTCGCGAGATCTTTACAGCTGCAGCTCTTCTTCTCGTCCTTGGTATCGCGATGTTAATGCAGAAGCTTGGGCTATCGATGGCACTGGGCTCATTCCTTGCGGGTCTTCTTCTTTCAGAATCTGAATTCAGACACGAACTCGAAGCCGACATCGAACCTTTCAAAGGTCTTTTGCTCGGACTCTTTTTTATTTCAGTCGGTATGTCGGTCAACTACGGGCTTTTGCTCGATCGACCGTTAGAAATTTTTGGCGCAACACTCGCCCTCATCGTTATCAAAGCGTTCGTGATCTATTGGATCGGTCGAATGAGCGGGCTCAAGACCCTCGACTCGCGAAGCATGGCTACTTCGCTCTCTCAAGGGGGAGAATTCGGGTTCGTCGTCTTAACGTCTGCCGTCGCTGCGCATGCGCTGGAGTCGGATCTCGCCAGCATTCTCACCGTCGTGATTACTCTTTCAATGGCGGCGACACCGCTTCTATTTGAGTTCAACGAAAAGTATCTTTCTCGTTTTTTAAACCGATCGAAAGCGACTTTCGATACGGTTTATGAAAACGGAAACCCAGTGATCATCGCCGGATTCGGACGTTTTGGTCAGATCGTCGGTCGTATTCTGCGCGTGAGAAAGATCGGCTTCACTGCCCTCGAGCATGATCAAGAGCAAGTGAACGTCTTGAGAAAGTTCGGCAGCAAAGTTTATTTCGGCGATGCCTCTCGGCTTGAACTGCTTGAAGCAGCCGGAGCAAGAACCGCGCAGTACTTTGTACTCGCCATCGACGACGTTCAAACATCGATCAAAGCAGCAACTCTCGTTCGACAACATTTCCCGCACTTGAAGATCATCGCTCGAGCAAGAAATCGTGCTCACGCATACGAGCTACTCGCGCTCGGCGTCACGTCGATCCACCGCGAGACGCTGCCCGCGAGTCTCGAAGCAACGGCAGAGCTCTTACGTGACCTCGGCTTCGAGCGAAACGACGTCAAAGATACGATTCGCAAATTCCGTGAACACGACGAACGCGTCTTGCTTGAGCAATTCACAGTTCGACACGATGAAAAAGAGCTCATCAATTATTCGAAAAAGTACGCACAACAGCTCTCTGAACTTTTCGCGTCGGATAGTCCGCAAATCAACGAGGACAAACCGAACGAAGCTTCGCAACTTTAAAGAGGAAGGTCTCGCCTATGAAGAAAACCTCGTTGTTTGCCTTCGCCATTTCAATTCTTCTGGGCCTGAGTGCAATGGCCGACTCTTGGTATTTCAATTTCGATGGCGGCTTCGGGATCTATCAACCGCTCGGCTGGACCGTTCAAGAAAACGGCCGCTCGGCTCGCCTCATCGGTCCAGAGAATGATTTCGAACAAACCGAAATCTTCATCGGCTCTGATTGGGATGGAAAGATCAAAACTCTCGAAGCACTGAAGCGGAAACTCACCCGCGAAAATCCAGGTGCAGAAGTTCAAGATGTTTCGGTGTCAGACCTTCACGGCTATCGGGTTGGTAACAGTCAAAAAGGCTCGATGCATCTTCTTCGTGTCGAAGAAAACGTGATTGTCGTCGAATACGAAATCAAAGGTTCGACTAGGCAAAAAAAAGAGGGCGAAACCGCCCTCTCTTCGATCGAAATTAAAACTGGTGGAATCGAATACCCTTAGCGACTACGCCTTCTGGGCCTTCGCAGTGATTTGAATCATGAGTTGTTCGATCTCTTTGATTTCAGCTTCAGAGATTTCCCAAACCTGTTTGTCGCCGATCTTTTTCAAAATCGCTTCGAAGAGCTCGTCTGACAAAAACGGAACGACTTTTCCAGATTGGTATTCGCGCTCTTTTTGACCGTAGAGTCCCATGAACGTCTCGTCGCGGAACCAAGTCTGCTTGTTCGCTCGTTGGATCTCTGCCACTTGCTCATTGCTCGGGTCGCGCTGCAAGAATTCGAAGAACATTCCCGATGGTTTTGATCCCGGAAAGTACCATTCGCCTGAGAAAACTTGGATCAGATCTTCTTCTTCATCTTTCAGGATTGGAGTGACGAACTGAACGCCGCGCTCAAGCGCATGCTTGTGGAATGCAACCAGGTCCGGCGTGCGCAAAGCGATGTGTTGCCAGTGTGCTGCCGACTCGTGGCCATCCAGCATTTCACGAACGTGCGAAGGTTGATCTTTCGGCTCTGATGGCTGTACGACCGCGATGATCGTGTTCAATGGGTCGCGCTCTTTGGGCGCCCACTGACCGATGTTGGTCGCAAACGTCATCGAAACTTCTTTGCCATTCGGCTGTTTACGGCGCTTTTCATACAACAGATCGTCAGGCGTCGTTCCGAGAATGATCCGGAAGATCGCGTAAGCGACGTTGTAGAGCTTCGGCTGAAGCAAAAGGGTCATGTGATCGACAGTAAAATTCAGGAACGCGGGTTTTGTTGCCATAGGGTGTTTTTCTACCCTCGCAAGCGTTCCGAGCCAACCAAAATTGCCGTGCCTAAGTTTGAAGCAGACTGACCCAGTGTGGCATCAATAAAAAACGGGCCACCAGGGGGCCCGTTCGACAAAATCCATTTTCGATTCTCTATTTTCGAGAACTTCAGTGCTGAAGTTCTTTACCTGCTGCGCCCTTACCTAAGGTTTCCACTTCGTGGTCGCTGGTATCTGTTCCGACGGCCTTTTTGACTCTCGCCAAGCTCCAGATACGGAAGCGTTCCATGTATGAGAACGCGGCCGGAACAACGACCAAGGTAAGAAGCGTCGAACTGATCAGACCACCGATCACCGCAACACCCATCGCTGTTCTTTGCTTCGAAGCTTCGTTCAGACCGATGGCGATCGGAAGCATACCGGCGATGAGGGCGAGTGTCGTCATCAGGATCGGACGCAGACGAACGCGGCCCGCTTCGATCACAGCATCAGCCATATTCATACCTTGTGCGATCAAATGGTTCGAGTAGTCGACGAGAAGAATCGAGTTCTTCGTCGCGACACCCAACAACATGATACAGCCGATCATCGAGAAGAGGTTCAACGATTCTTGCGTGATCAAGAGAGCAAAGAATGCTCCACACGCCGCCAGCGGAAGAACCATCAAGATCGTGAACGGAATCACGAACGACTCATACAAGCTCGCAAGCACGAGATAGATGAACAAGATACCGAGACCCATCGCGATCACCATGTTGATGATCAGCTCTTGGAAACTCTCCGCCTGACCGACGAACTTGTAGCTCATGTCCGCCGGAAGCTTGACGTCGTTCTTGAACATCTTGTGAATGTCATCCATCGCCTTGCTCATGTCCCCGCCTGGAGCCATGTCAGCTTGAATCTGGATGTAACGACCTCGATCTTGCCGAGTGATGCTGGCCGGACCTGTCGTCTCAACCGGTTTTGCAACATCACGCAAACGAACGAGCGTCTGGTTCACGTTTGGAACATACGTTTCGTTGAAAGCGGTACGCAAGTTGCGCTGATCCTCTTGCAAGCGAACACGAATATCGTACTCCTCGCCTTTCTCGCGGAAGACCGCCGGTGTCACACCCTCGATTTGCGCACGCAATTCTTGGCCGAGAACGTTCGTCGAAACGCCAAGGCGTTCAGCGCGAATCTTATCCGGAGTCACCTGAAACTCAGGTTTCCCTGGGCGATAAGTGATATCGACGTCTGTGAGCGCTGGATGATCCTTCAATTTTTCGAAAGCCATCTGAGCATACTTCTCGATTTCGTCGAGGTTGTTACCCGTGATGTTCAAGTTGAACGGACGTTGACCACCACCGACGTTATCGATGTCTTTTACGATCGGGCGGAACTCAGCCATTGGCTTTAGTTCCTCGCGAATTCGTTCTTTGAGGTCCGTCGTGCTGACGTTCTTTCGCTCTTTCGCAGGAGTCATGTTGATGAAGAACGTCGATTTGTTCGGCTCACCAGTCCAGCTTCCGACGAACATGACGGAACTTTCGACTTCCTTGTGCGCGCGCACGATTTGGTCGACCTTGTTTGCGATCTCGTTCATGCGCTGCAGACTTGTTCCAGGTTCAGCGTCGAGCGTGATCTGGAATTCGCCCATATCCGGCGTCGGCAAGAAGGTCTTCGGAATGAATGCAATCATCCCCAGACTCACGATGAAGATCAGAACCGCACCGCCCAAGACCAAAAGCGGACGCTTGTTTGTCTTGCGAAGAAGGTTCGCATAACCGTTCTCCAGTCGAGTTTGGAAGCGATCAAAGCCCTTGAGAACAGGGCCCATCATGCGCGACCACGGACCTGTGCCCTCACCGACTCCGTGTTTGCCAGCGAAGTATGCCGACAGCATCGGCGCCATCGTCACGGCATCAAAGAGAGAGATGATCATTGCGAAACAGATCGTTAGTCCGAACTCTTTGAAGAACTGCCCCACGACACCCGACATGAACCCGATCGGAGCGAAAACCGCAATGACCGCACCCGTTGTCGCAATGACTGCAAGCAAGACCTCTTTGGTTCCTTCACTCGCCGCCTTAACTGCTGACTTGCCCATTTCTGCGTGTCGGAAAATGTTTTCTCGAACGACGATCGCGTCGTCGATCAAAAGACCAACCGCGAGACTGAGCGCAAGAAGACTCATAATGTTGATCGAGAATCCAGCAAGCGCCATCAAGAAGAAGGCACCAATCAGCGAGTTCGGAAGCGCAAGCCCCGTAATGAAAGTCGACCGACCGCTACCCACGAAAAAGTAAACGACAACAACGGTAAGGATGATAC
>DATLHP010000171.1:0-7208 GCA_035539835.1 Bdellovibrionales bacterium | reverse complement strand
ACCACAATCTCGGGTTCGACGCCGTCTTCAAAAACCCGAAGCTCAAGTACGTCGCGAGAAAAACGATGGCTTGCAACTTTGGCCGACCTCAAATCTCCGTAGCCGGTTTCTTGCGAGAGTTTCTCATGTGGGTAAAGGAAGTCGATCGACCGCTGCTTGTGTGAAATCAGATCATAGCGAAACGGAAGGCTCTTTTTAACGAGGTAGCCAATGTCGATACCTCGGTCCGAGTTCCCTTCAAGCAAGTGAACCGTGTATTCCCCTCCCAAAAAGTGCTGAGCAAAGTTCTCGAGGCTTTCTTTTCCTCCAACTTCGCACAGCATAACGATGTCTGCTTGCAGCTCTCGAATCGTACGTGCTACCTGACGGACCTGCTCTATGGGCTTATTCTTCTCGGTTGAGGCCGAAAGACGCTGCCATTCCTTCTCGTTCAGGTGCTGGAAATCCTGCCCCTGATAGTGATCGAGATAGATAAAGAGGTTCTCGACGTTGAACTCGACGAGCCGGAGCCTATGAGTGCGGAAATAGCTCATGAATTTCTATTTTGGAGGGCGAACGATGGAAGCGCAACAAACCAATCAGTCACATAAACCGGCCCTAAATCGTCACATCGGCCTTATCGCCCTAACCCTCTATGGCGTCGGAGACATCCTCGGAGCCGGGGTCTACGGATTGGTCGGCAAAGCTGCCGGTCAAATGGGCAACGCAGTCTGGCTCGCATTCTTGGCCAGCATGATCGCAGCGGGCCTTACCGGCCTCTCTTACGCATCGCTAGGCTCTCGCTACCCAAAGGCCGGCGGAGCGTCGTACATCACCCACAAAGCCTATGGAAAGGCATGGCTCGCATATGGAGTCGGTCTTGCGGTTCTGGCGTCCGGTCTGACATCGATGGCCACCGGAACCCGCGTGTTCTCGGGCTACTTCCAAGGATTGGTCGGTGGAAACATTCCACTTCCGCTGATCATGCTGGGCTTCGCGGGGGTTTTGGCGTTCATCGTTTTCTGGGGCATTCGTGAGTCAATGTGGGCAAACATTGTTTGCACCGTCATTGAACTCAGCGGTCTCCTGCTTGTTGTCGTCGTCGGCTATAGCTTCATCGGATCAGTCGATTTACTCGACACGACGACAGCCGCGATTCCGAACGAAGGAATCGCTCCATCATTGATTTTGTCTGGCGCTGTTCTCACGTTCTTCTCGTTCGTCGGGTTTGAAGACATTCTCAACGTCAGCGAAGAAGTTAAAAACCCGCAGCACACTCTGCCGAGAGGCCTGCTTCTCGCGGTTGGAATTTCTTCTGTCATCTACATGCTCATTAGTATTATCGCCGTGTCAGTCATTCCAGCGAGTGATCTTGCAGCAAGCAAAGAACCCCTTGTCGACGTGGTTCGCAAAGCCGCACCGTGGTTCCCGACTTCCATCTACTCGATCATCGCGATGTTCGCGGTTTCGAACACAGCTTTGTTGAATTTCATCATGGGCTCGCGCCTCGTTTACGGAATGGCAAATCAAGGCCTCCTGCCGAAATCTCTGGGCAAAGTCCATCAGAAGCGCCACACACCGCATATCGCAGCCGGAGCAATCTTTGTGATTCTTCTTGTTCTCGCTTTTTCTGGAGACATCTCTTCGCTCGCGAAAGCAACGAGTGTACTTCTGTTACTCTGCTTCATGCTCGTGAACGCCGCCCTCGTTATCTTAAAGCATCGTAAGAGCGAGCCAAAAGGTGCGTTCGAAGTCCCAACGTTTGTTCCGGTTCTTGGAGCGATGGTTTGCGCATGCATGGTCGTCTACGCACAAGGCCCTGAGCTCACGACGGCGGGAATTATCTTAGGTTCGATCGCCGTTCTCTATTTCGTCATTCGTCCGAAAGAAGCGGCGATTGTTGCGATGGAAGAAGAACACAGTCTACCGTAACGACTGCAGATCAACGCATCTCCTCCAGCGAATCTCAATTTGAGACATGTCTAAAGTAAAGCAGTCGGTCGTCGAGAATTTCTACGACCGACTTCTCTCAAAGTCGCAGTAAAGTCCCTAACGAGGTATATTGCGGTATCGAAATTGTATCTAGAGGCTCTCGGAACAACGAGGAGCCTGAGTGCATATTCGATTTCTAAGCATAATCATCTTCGCTGGATTGACCTGTAACACGGCCGTTGGTTTTGATGCCGACGCAAAACTGTACCGAGCTGTTTGGACGGAGCCGCTTTGTAATCCGAAAGGCGATCAATACCCTTCTTCAGAGTTTCTTACTGAAATCGCAACCAAGTCGAAAGCGCCGGATAAGGCGACTTTACGGAGTGCGGAGTTTCTTGCGCAAAACTGCCAACGTATTCAATCCGGCAAAGCCACTTTATATGCTGATAAATTTCAGGGACGCGAAACAAAATCAGGCGAGGTCTTTGACCAAACACTCTTTTCTGCCGCTAGTAATACGCAGCCACTCGGCTCAGAGCTCTTCGTCCTTAATCCGCAAACTGGAAAAGCAGTTCTCGTGAGGATCAACGATACGGGTGGATTCAAGAAGCCACGAGTGATCGATCTCAGCGAAAGCGCGTTCTCAGAAATTGGCGATACCGACGACGGGATCTTGGACGTTCAAATCTACCGCTGTTCGTAAAGTCTTTCTCGCCAGCAAGACAAACTCACTCAGAGTTTTGAAGGCGATCTAGGTTCAGCGAACTTCTTCTTTACATGAAGTGATGTTGCTATTGTAGGAATGCGAGCAGTAAAAACGCTTGTCTCTGCACTCAGCTGTCCAGGTTCGATTCACTAAACCCGTCTTACTATCATTAACAATTTGAATTTCTTCGGCCGGACAGCCGATTTGGCCGCTGCTTTCATTTTTTGCAAAAGAGGCACAACCTGCCGCGACCAGAAAAAGCAATGGGACGAAATATTTTTTCATCAAAAAATCCTAGAGAGGAGTAAGCCAGATATTCACAATGACACCATGGCAATCGAGAGTCGGTCAAAGCACATAAACAAAAACCCCACATCTTTCGATGTGAGGTTCCTAGCTGTACTCAGCTTTGAAAGAAAAATTACTTCTTTTTCGCTGGTGCTGGCGGAGCTTTTACTTCGATGAGTTCAACGTCGAAAAGGAGCGTTGAATTCGGCGGGATGCCTGGGCGGCCTTGTGCGCCGTAAGCGAGTTTCGCTGGGATCGCGAGTTTTACTTTCGATCCAGTCTTCATGAGCTTCAACGCTTCAGTCCAACCTGGGATAACGCCATTCACTGGGAATTCAGCTGGTTCACCACGATCAACCGATGAATCGAATTTTTCGCCGTTGATCAAAGTTCCTGTGTAGTGAACTTTTACGACATCAGTGTCTTTTGGAGTTGTGCCAGTTCCTTCAGTTTCAACTTTGTACTGAAGTCCGCTCTCAGTTGATTTCCAACCTTCTTTTGCTTTGTTAGCAGCGAGCCACTCTTCGCCTTTTTTCTCGTTCTCTTTTGCTGCTTCCATGGCTTTGTTCATCGCCATTTCTTGCATCTTCTGGAGAGCGCCCTGCATTTCTTCAGGCTTCAGCTTTCCTTCTTTGCCTTCGAGTGCATCGTTCAAACCAGCAACGAGAGCTTTCACTTCGATGTCAGCGTTTTGCATTTTCAGGCTCTTACCGATCTGTTGTCCGATCGCGTAGCTGCCTTTTGATTTATCGTTGTCGAGGTTAACTTTCGTACATCCGATTGAACCGATGACGACTGCAACCGCCGCAGCCGCTGTCAGTGCTCTGATCACTGCTGATTTCATAAATAGAACTCCTGATGCTTCAACATCGTATTAAAACTAAATGGATAGTCGAAATTGTAAATGACGGCGCGGCTTTGTCACGTCTGAAGTGATTTGCCTAAAAAGCGGGATTACCTGCGCCTCGACTGAGGTCTAGGCCCCCAAGCCACGTTTCGACAGGCTGCGTCCTATAAACAGAGCCCGCTGAACCAGTGAAGGCCGACCAATCCCCACGATACTGATTGCGGTAAGTCAGCGCCGGGATCTCGCGAATAAAAAGAAGCTCACTCGATGAGAGAGCTTGGTTAGGAACCTTGTCCCACATTTCAAAGAAGTATTGTTCCGCATCGATGAACTGCGGCGTATCAGTGAAATCGAAGTCGACAACTTTGCCTTCGATCTCGAGCACGACGTGAAAACTCCAAGACGAACTATCAGCACCCGGAGTCAAACGTGGTCGACGGGGATGGATCTCGCGCACTCCACCATTTTTCAATGCCGATTCTGGAACAAGAAAAAGAACCTTCGCATTCTTGAGATCAACGCCGTTGAAATCAAGTCGCTCTAAAAACCGTGCGATGTTCTCAGGACACCAAAGAGGAACATAGGAATGATATGGATCAATCACATCCGTCGGCGCACCAGCATCAAAAAACGCGTTTTCAAACTCACTGATGACGACTTCATCATAAGAAATTTGCGCTTCAGAGAGACCTCCAAAGCCAATAGAAACTAAGAATAAAAAGGCACGAATCCAGCGATACACAAGACAGTTATCGCCCCTTCAGCAGAGGCTTTCAAACCCGCAAATATTACTCGGAAAGGATGACATGACTTTGCAGTCACCTGGATTGTGAGTGGCTTGGGTGCGCGTCCGTTCATCAGGGGCTTCCAACGTCAGGATGACTAGCGCCGAAGGCGCGTACAGTTGGCAGAGGGCATGGATGCCCGTCCCCTGAGGAACGGACGCGCAGCCAAGCCACTCACACTTCAACGGACGATTTCGAAAGAGTGGTCAAAGTAAAGAGCCCGATTCATACCGATAGAACGGGTACGAATTTTCAATGCCCCCGACTCGGCGGCCTCGCTCTCAACCATGACGAAGTTGTGCTGCCACACTCCTGCTTTGGTGATGCGACGAGGGTTCACCGCGCGACGATGCATCGTCGGGTAAGTCGTGCTGTGCATAGAGCTCGAAGTGACTTCGATCGTCGGATAACCGAGATGCTCTTTTTCGATTTTCATCAATTCACTGAAGTGAATATCTCCCGAGCCGAAAACAACGGGAGCCGGAACTGTCGCAAGACGTTCCATCATGCGCTTGAGCTGAAACGGATGATCAGACTCAGCCGATTCTTTTTTCAAGTACGCACCGAAGAACTGGCTTCCGCTCATGAGCCACACAGGCTCAGTGCTGTTGCCGATTTGATCAAAGAGCCAAGCCTCTTGCTCGTCACCCCAATGCAAACCATTTTCTGTTCCCACTGGGTCACGGAAGTAACGACCATCAAGAAGGCAGAACTTTTGACCAAAGAGGCTCATGACTGAAGAAACGCCGGGGCCAAATGTAAGTCCCGGTCGCTCAACCGCACCAAACATCGTTTTGAAAGCTTCTTTAGTGCCTTCTTTTTTTGGATTCGTTTTGTTTGAGTTGTCGGCTCCGAAATCGTGATCATCCCATGTTGCCATCACCGGAGTGAGGCGCTTCCACCAGAAGATGTCGAGCATCTGACGTGTTTCGAAATTGCGACGCCAGTGATCCGCCATTGAACCGTTCGAATCCCAATCTGTGTAGCAGGTATCCCCGATGAAAAAGATCATCGTCGGTCGCATCTCTTCGAGCGATTTCCACATCTGCGATTGAGTCGGAATCCAATCGTGCATGCAAGAGACCATCGCGAAATTAACCGCGCGATCCGTCGAAGAACGTAGCGTCTGGAAAATGCGTGAATCGATCAATGCACCGGTTTTCGAATTTTTGATTTCGAGTCGGTAATCGACACCTGGAGTGAGTCCATCGACATAAAGATGATCGAGACGTTGTGCGGATGCGGTGAATGGGTTCGCGGTTCGCGAGAGTAACTTCAATTTTTGAACCGCGCCGTTTGGATCGATGGCACTGTACAAGAGACTTTGTTGACCATCGGCGAGGATACGGAATTGCGCACTTTCTTCGTCAGTAAAGAGCTGCAAACAAGGGTACCCGCTTCGACCCTTAAGGATATCGTCCCAACCGTCTGGGCGGCCATGAGCGGCTTTTGCGAGTCCTGTTGCAGCCACCGTGACTGCGCTTGCTTTAAGAAAATCACGTCTCTTCATCATGTGCTGCTTCCTTCAAAATGGACGCTAGCAGGCTCATTTAGGAGAGGCAAAACGCTTTTTAGTAGATCACGTCACAAATCACGATCTGCGACGATCACGCGGGCCAGGACGCGATCCCTTGCGCCCCAGCCCGCGCCTTAAAATTAATGGCTAATCGACGATAAACGAAGAACGCGAACGCGCCTAAACGCCTCAGGCGCTTTGAACCAGCATTTCGGGCGGAAGCCGACCGTATGCGTTCCTTCGACACAGGCACCTTCACGGTAGTCTGTTTTACTCAACGCAATATCGTGAGCCACCGTGCAGGTCGATCCCGCAAAGTAAGTATCCAAGCGGCACTGCGCCGCTGGATGCCCGCTATTGGTTCGAGTAACAACGGTCGTGTCAGGAGTGTCTAACTTCGGAGGGGCTTCATCACCAGCGAGGAAGCCGCCAAGGACCTGTGAAAGCACGCTAGAGCGCTGACAGATCAAACGATCGGCGTCGCTTGCAAAGCTCTCTTCACAGCGCTGTTTCGCGACAGGGTCAACCGTGCTCGCTGCCACAATCGCTGCATTATCCTCATCCCCGAAGACAAGACGCAGACACTTGAGTGTCGCAAAGTAATCGGCGCCGCCTTCGTTGGTAAGACCTGATGCCGGCAAAAGACCACCAAGATGGTGACCGACTTCGTGGCAAGCCACACCCATAAAGGCATCCTTCGTCATGCCAGGAATTCTTGGCAAACCGCCCCGAAACAACAGACCTGATTGAGCGAGCCTTTTAAAGGCGTAAGCATTCTGATCATCACTCGCCCAATCACGCTCGACCACCAGCGGGCTGCCCAGCTGCGCAAAGATCGGCGTATAAATGGATTCAATTTTATCGATGACAGTATTGAATTCGGCTTCCGTGAGTCCGACTGGCTCTACCTGGCGAGCACTCAAGAATCGACCGCGCGATTTCTTAGATTTGACTTTGAAGTCCTTCGGAAAAAAACCTTCACAAAGTTCAGCTGAATGCCCCCCGACATCGACCGAACTATCTGCAAAGGCCGAAGCCCCTCCTGCAACCAATAGACACGAAACAAAGACACGCATCCCAGCGTTAAGAGCTTTCATTTCCCCCCCCTTGAAAGCAATTTCCCTGGGGATGAACCTACTTCGAAATGTGTCTAAA
>DATLHP010000170.1:0-4822 GCA_035539835.1 Bdellovibrionales bacterium | reverse complement strand
TGATGACGTTCTCGCAAGATCTTTACGATCCGGCGACGTATCGCCGAGTTCCTTTCATCACTGAGAAAGGGCGCGCGGATTTTGGAATGCTTCTACCAGGCTTAAAAAACGCCTCGTACGGACTCGATGCCGAACAAAAGGGTCTCTATCACGCTCTTTGCGTAATGAGTGGAAACTTCACTGTTCTTCTTTGGGAGAAAGCATTCAAAGAATTCGAAACGCTGGGTCTTCCAAGAATGACGCTTCTACCCTATCTCGAACGCATCGCACTCAATCTTATCAGTAGCCGCGGACAATCCGTTCTGACGGGCCCTCTCGCACGCGGAGACGGCGCGACGATCGCGAACAACATTGAAGCGCTCGATGGCGACAAGTTTCAAGACGTCTACCGCGCCTTCGTATCAGCAACACAGAATACCATTCCGACAAACGCACAGTCGGAAGGAGATGTTTTATGAAATCGATCCTAGATTTTCCGAAAGCTCGTAAAGCGGGTCGCAAGGTTTCGATGGTCACCTGCTACGACTACACGAGCGCACGCATCGTTGCCGACACGAATATCGATTGCATCTTGGTTGGCGACAGCCTTGCAATGACCATGCACGGAGACGACACGACTCTCACTGCGACTCCAGATCTCATGGCCCTTCATATCGCTGCTGTTCGTAAAGGTGCCCCAGAAAAATTCCTCATCGGAGACCTCCCCTTCCTCGCGCATCGCGGAAGCATGGATCAAACTCTTGCGGCAGTACGCACGGTCATGAAGGCCGGAGCACAGGCCGTAAAAATCGAAGGCATCGACGGATCTGAAGAAACGATTCGTCATCTTGTTCAATCCGGTGTGCCCGTGATGGGTCATCTTGGTATGACGCCACAATCGGTCCATCAATTTGGTGGTTTCCGTCTGCAAGCGACGTCGCCCGAAGCTCAAGAGATCTTGCTCGATCAGGCAAAGCGTCTCGAAGCATGTGGAGTTTTTGCGATTGTTCTCGAGTGTGTTCCGACATCGGTTGCTCGTTACGTCACCGAACAGCTCGAGGTTCCGACCATCGGCATTGGCGCCGGTCCCGATTGCTCGGGCCAGGTTCTTGTTTTTCAAGACATGCTCGGCCTCAATGAAGATTTCAAACCACGTTTCGTTCGAAAGTTTCTTGAAGGCGCGCAGCTGATCAAGAGTGCACTCAATCAATATGACGGCGCTGTCAAAGATCAAACTTTCCCTTCGATCGCAGAGAGCTATGAAATTCCGGGTGCAAAACACACAGAGGTAACACAATGAAGATCGAACTCATTCGTGATCTCCAGCAGTGGCAAAAGGTCCGACAATCACTCAAAGGTGAAGTCGGCTTTGTTCCGACAATGGGTGCACTCCATACCGGCCATGCATCATTGTTGAAGCGAGCGCGTGAAGAGAACGACGTTGTCATTCTCTCGATCTACGTGAATCCAACTCAGTTCAATGATCCGAAGGATCTTGAAAAGTATCCTCAGACTCTTGAAGCAGATCTCGAAGTCGCTCGCCAGCATGGCGTTGATTACGTGATTGCGCCGACTTATGCACAGATTTACCCAGACGGTTATCGCTTCAAAGTGACCGAGAATCAGTTTTCAAACGAACTCTGCGGCGCTCATCGACCGGGACATTTCGATGGAGTTCTGACTGTCGTTATGAAGCTCTTCAATCTCGTTCGCCCTATGCGGGCTTACTTCGGAGAAAAAGACTTTCAACAGCTTTCTCTCATTCGCGACATGGCGAAGACCTTCTTTATGGATATCGACGTTGTTCCATGCCCAACGCTCCGTGAAGCCGACGGTCTTGCGATGAGTTCTCGCAACGTTCATCTCGCTCCGTCGGATCGAACGAAGGCTCCGCGCTTTCACGATGTTCTTGTCTCAGCAAAGTCGACGGAAGAAGCTCGCGATCGTTTACAGAGAGAAGGCTTCGTTGTTGATTACGTCGAGGACCGAGAAAACCGCCGCCTCAGTGCAGTGAAACTTGGAAATGTAAGGCTGATCGACAATGTCGAAAGGTAAGATTCTTTTTCAACTCACCGGATCGATCGCATGCTTCAAAGCATGCGGTGTGATCTCGCGTCTTGTGCAAAACGATTTCGAAGTCGAAGTCGTCGCAACGAAATCGGCTCTAGAATTCGTTGGGCGCGCGACATTTGAAGGTCTCACCGGTCGACCAGTGCACGTCGAGATGTTCGAATCAGGTCACTACATGAATCACATCGACCTGATGAAATGGGCCGACCTTGCGATTCTTTGCCCGGCGACGGCCAATACGATCTCGAAACTCGCTTCGGGTTTAGGCGACGATCTCGTATCGACCCTCTTCCTTGCTCACGATTTCAAAAAGCCCTATCTCGTTTCTCCGGCCATGAACGTGAAAATGTACTCACATCCTTCACTCAAAGCTGCGCTTGAAAAGCTTGAATCATGGGGAGTTCGCATTCTTGAGACAGGTGCTGGTCGTCTTGCGTGTGGTGACGTCGGCGAAGGACGTCTTCTCGAGCCAGATCAGATTTTTGACGAAATCATTTCGGCATTGCACGGCGCTCGTCCACTTCAAGGACAGAAGATTCTTGTCACATCGGGCGGAACTCGCGAGCCTCTTGACGGAGTTCGCTATCTCACGAACATCAGCAGCGGCCGCACAGGCGCCACTATGGCCGAAGCGTTCGCTAGCGCAGGTGCTGAAGTCACATACCTCCATGCCGAAGGCGCTGCACTTCCTGAAAACTCTGCGATTCAGCGACGCGCTTTCAACTCTTATGTTTCACTCGAGAACGCGCTTCGTGATGAATTGGGATCAACCGGATTTTCTGCGGTGGTGCATGCCGCGGCCGTTGGCGATTACTCGATTGCTTCGATCGAAGCGTCGAGCGGCTCGGTGCAAGCTGGCGAACTTGGCAAGCTCGACTCATCGGGCGATCTACAGCTTCGTTTGAAAAAGAATCCGAAGCTCCTCAGCTTTCTTCGTTCTTGGTCGCGCAATTCCAAAATTAAAGTCGTTGGATTCAAACTTACAAATTCACCGACTTCTCCACAGGGAGAAGCGGCGGTGGCAAAGCTGTCTCTTGAATCGAAACCTGATTTCGTTGTCCAAAACGATGTCAGCGAAATGGTCGACGGCAAGCATCTGTTTAGAATCTATGACGGATCTTCAGCATCTAAGGTCATCACTCAACTCGATGGTGCCAAGAGCTTAGCTAATTACTTGAGTGAGATTTTCTCGTCTGGAGGTCAGGTATGATTCTCAGTCTTGACGTCGGAAACACGACGATTCATGGCGGGGTCTTTGAAGAGGCTGCTGACGGAAATCATCAGCTCAAAATGCAATTCCGAAGAACTTCTGAGTTCCGTGCTTCGAGCGATGAACTCGGTATCTTTTTGCGCAGCGTTTTGCGTGAAAACGGAATCGATCAAACTGGCATCCGTCAGATTGCAATCTGCTCGGTTGTTCCCGATGCGATTCACTCTTTGCGCAATGCTTGCGTGAAGTATTTTGGCATCAATCCGTTTCTTCTTCAGGCCGGTGTAAAGACGGGTCTGAAAATCAAGTATCGCAATCCTGTCGAAGTCGGTGCTGACCGCATTGCGAACTCCATCGCCGGAGTAAATCTTTATCCAGGTCGGAATTTGATCATCGTCGACTTCGGAACTGCGACAACGTTCTGTACTGTTTCGAAAGATCTCGATTATCTGGGCGGAGTCATTATCGCGGGCCTTCGTATTTCAATGGAAGCGCTTGAAACGAAGACTGCGAAACTCCCATCGGTCGAGATCGTATCGATGCGCGAAGCCCTGGGCCGCTCAACGGTCGAGAGCATTCAGTCGGGCCTCTACTACGGGCAAGTCGGCACGGTTCGTGAGATCGTCGGCCGCCTAACGAAAGAATGCTTCCGCGACGAGAAGCCTGTTGTCATCGCAACCGGGGGATTCGCAGGTCTCTTTGAAAAAGAGGGGCTCTTCGACACGATTCACCCAGATTTAGTTTTAAAAGGTTTGAACATCGCTTTGCGAATGAACTCGTGAGTAAAGAGAAGGTACGTATGAACATCACAATGTTGAAATGCAAAATCCACCGCGCAACTGTCACCGATGCCGATTTGAACTATGAAGGCTCAGTGTCCATTGATCCGAAACTTGTTGAAGCCGCTGGCCTTCGCGAATTCGAGAGAGTTGAAATCTACAACTGTAACAACGGCAATCGCTTAGCGACCTATGTGATCTTCGGAAAGCCGGGAGAGATTTGCTTAAACGGAGCTGCGGCCCGCCTCGTTCACCGCGGAGATCTGGTGATTATCGCAGCCTACGCTTCGATGTCAGAAGCCGAAGCCGCTGAGCACAAACCAAAACTTGTTTTCGTGGACGGCAAGAACCAGATCAAAGAATTGAAGTCGAAGTACGACGTATCAGGTTCCTTTGGCAGCAAAACGATACCATTCGACGGCTTCGATCGCGCCCGAGACGCGGAAAGCGTTTAAGTCCTGCATCCACGTCGAACGATCCAAACCAAGAAGGCGACTCTTCGTTGAGTCGCTGATCAGATCGTCGATCTGCTGACGAATGCTGAGTTCTCCTCGCTTCATCGCTAAAGCCATCGCCTGAGGTCGAAATTGAATGAACTCAGCCGAAGGATTCATGCTCGCAAATCCGAACACGCCACCACGCGCGAGCGAAGCCAAATGCAACGAAGGCTTCGCATCACCAGCGCAAGAACGAATGAATACCACTCGCTTGAAGTCAGAAAGTGACTTTACCGCTTCGCCCACCGAAGGAATGGTACATCCAACGAGAGCCAAAGTTTTAGCGG
>DATLHP010000169.1:0-4292 GCA_035539835.1 Bdellovibrionales bacterium | reverse complement strand
GTCGAGTAACCCAACGTTTTCGCGATTTTCGCGCGAAGTTCAGTCGCTTCTTCGAGCAACTGCGTGTTTTCGGCAGTGCCTCGGTTCAAGTACGCGAACATGATTTTCTTGCGCGTCTCTGGGTTCGACGCGTTCTCTGTGAGCTCAACATAGTCCGTGCTTTTCGTCGTAACGATGTAGTTACCGTTTTCGGCACGTTTGAATCGCTTCATTGCATCTGGAGTGACGCCAGCGAGTTCAGCTTCTGTGAATTCAACCGTCGACTTGTCGTTGTTCAAGTTCGCTGTGAACTTCGTCTCTTTCGCCGAAAGCTCTTTCATCAGTTTTTTGAGTTCAGCGAGCTTCTCGTCAGAGAGATTCAAACCATTCTTTTCGAATGCGCGAACAGTCTCAGAGACGAGGCGTTGCTCATCAGCATTGCGGCCCTTCACACCCTTCAGCGCATCAAAGAGATCACGACGAGTGAACAACTCAACAAAGAGTTGGCCAAGCTTCTCTTCACAAGCAGATCCTTCTTCACGAACCTTATCGTCTTTTGAAACGTAGCCCATGAAAGTGAGGCCGTTGGTTTCATCACCGAAATCAGCCAATGCATCTTCGAACTCGAGCATCGTCGATTCGATGTTGCGCTTTTCAGCCGGAACTTTTGCAACCAGCGCCAAACGGTCGTTCACACGTGTGATCGCAGCATCACAGAGCTGAGTGACTTCGCCGACTTTGTAGTCAGAACGAATCGGTCCACTCGAATGAAGGCGGAATGCGCCAGATTCAGATGCGCGAACGCGCGCGCCACCCGAAGTGGAGACATTGCCGGCAGAGCATCCCAAGATGACACTGATCGAAGAGGCCAAAACGACTCTAAAAATGTTCCCGTTCAAACTCATTGCTTGTCCCTTACATAGACCGTGGTTTGAGAACTGTTCGAGACTTGGGGTAGCAAAGGTAGCGCCCATTTTCCACAACAAATTTGTCGCAATGTCCCAACAAATACCAGAAGGTGCGCCGCTCCCGATGGTAGCGACTCAGCGTCAATCCATGCGAGGATACCGGCATGGGAAAGAAAAAATCGGGGCTCGCTGAAGGCTACATTCACGGATTTACGAAAGAAGAACAGGACAGACTCTTCAAACAGGCTCGGATTCACGAGGACATCATTTTTTCAAAAGTCGACTTCGGCGGATGCGAATCGATCATCGAAGTCGGAAGCGGTGTCGGCGCACAAACTCAGATCCTCTCTGAGCGATATCCCAAACTGAAAATTCAATGCGTGGACGCTTCGACGGCTCAGGTCGATCGTGCTCGACATGCGCTGGCTCCACTCATCGAATCGGGTCGCGTAAAGGTCGACGTTGCCGACGCTCTTCACCTGCCTTTTGAAGAAGAAACTTTCGACGGAGCCTTCATCTGTTGGCTTCTCGAACATGTGCAAAACCCTGTCGAGATCCTTCAAGAAACTCGCCGCGTTTTGAAATCTGGCGGAGTGATCTATTGCAATGAGGTCTTCAACGCGACTTTTTACCTCAACCCCTACTCACCAGCGACGCTGAAGTTTTGGTTTGAGTTCAACGATCATCAATGGACTTTGAAAGGAGACCCGTTCGTCGGTGGAAAACTTGCGAACTATCTGATCGAAGCTGGTTATCAAAACGTGAAAACATCCGTCCTCACCCATCAATACGATGATCGCATGCCGAAGAAGCGCGCGATGTTCATCGACTATTGGACAAACTTGATGTTGAGCGGAGCGCCCGGCCTCATCGAAGCCGGCCGAGTCACCGAAGAACTCGTCGAAGAAATGAAGAACGAACTCCAACGTCTAAAAACCGCACCAGACTCCGTCATCTTCTATTCATGGATCCTAGCCAAAGCCGACGCCCTCTAGTACCGCCAAGAGGTGCGCCGCTCCCGTTGGTAGCGATGCTGCGTTATTCGGACACAGCTTATCTTCATATCCACTCTATTCGAAGATATCGGCCCTCCACGATTGTGCGCCTTTTGCTCGTCGACGATGCATGCCTCGATCAAAGCGAATCATCTCCTCAGAACATCCATATCATCTGACCGCTCGTTGTATTAATCGAGACTGGTTCAAAATTCCCATTGGCCATGTATGGAAGATTTTTGAAGACCATCTCTATGCAGCCCATCACTTTTATGACGTCCGGATTCATAGCTTTGTATTGATGGAAAACCATTTCCATCTTCTTGCGTCTTTTCCGAAAGGGAATATTAGCGAAGCAATGTGGTATTTGATGTTCGAAACAAGTCGCGAACTCACCTACATTTCGAAGCGAATCAATCAGACCTACGGAGGTCCCCACCACCCATCCCTCATTGCAACGAACGAACATTTTTTGAATGCCTATCGTTATGTCTATCGCAATCCGGTCGATGCCGGAGTTTCTAAGCGAGTCGAAACCTATCGTTACTCGACGCTTCACGGACTACTTGGTCTGTCTAAACTCATCATTCCAGTTGAGCCGGATCCATTCCTTGGAAATAGCACTGAGGAAACTCTGAATTGGTTAAATACCGAATATAAGTCGCGCGAACGACTCTTGGTAAAATCAGCTCTGCGTAAACCGCAATTCGAATTGGGAAATAACAGATCAACTCGAAAACCAAATGCAATTGCCGCAGACAATAACGCGCTATTGCTACCAACGGGAGCGGCGCACCTTTTGGTAGTTAATCAGAACGTGAGGCGGGCTCGGAGTTGGAAGCCGCCGGAGTTTTCGATTGAGACTGAATCGGCGTTGTCGTCGCTGATTGAGCGGCCAAGCATGAACTGACGGCCTAGGTTATACATGTATGCGAGCGACACGCTTCCTTGTCGCCCCATCAAGAAACGTAAACCCGTTCCGATTTCTTTTTTGTTAAAGAGAAGTCGGTCTGCGCTTCCTTTGATGAGGTTTTGATACGACCGCGGCGTCCATCCGCCACCAACGAAAGTTTGCAGCGGTCCCCAAAATCGATATCCACCTTCGAAGAATGCTCCGAATGGCGACAACGCCGCTGTGACTTGCCACGGATCGGGGTAAGCCGTGTAGAACAAAAACGGCAGACCGAGAATCGTTCGACTCTTCGCCGATTTAATTGAGTAGCCTATTCCAGGAAGTGGGATGTTGTTCAAGATCGGGCGATTGTTCGAATAAGAAATGAAATACAACCAAGAGCGCGACTCTGATGCAGGTCGATCCCAACTCATATTCACGCTGATGATCGGAGTGAGCCCGTTGTCCAAAAGGCGCTGCCCCGCTGAGCCGATGGCGGCACTAGCGCCAAAGCGATTGTCGCCGTCTTGCTTTTGCGCCCAGGCTACGCCGACCTCGGCCGTACCGAATTCTTCAGGAATCTCGATTCCACGCTTCTCGAAGACCAAGCGCTCACCAAGCTCTGTGCGCTCAGCTTTCACCATCACTGACAGTGACCTGTCTTCTCGTTTGAAGACTGGCACTTTAGCGAAGCCTTTTTGCTCTTCGATCGTGAGGTCGCCATGTCCAGGAGGTGGCGCCATGTATTGGCTTTCAAAAGAAACCGCTGCACCGGCGGCTGGGTCGAGCGTGAATGCACTCATGTCCTGAGCTTGCGCAGAGATAGAGAAAATCAGGGCGTAGACGAAAAGGAATGAGCGAATTGTCATTACCACTGAATACTTTGGCTTAAGTAAAAGTGGCAGCGAAATTCGCTCGAAACTTTAATGATAGATTTTAGCGAAGTGTATCGCGCTTCCAATTGATACGAATTGGATCAAACTTCGCAGTTTTCGAGCGACAAGCGATGCCGTCTGCCTTAGCAGTACGAACGAAGGCGCAGCGAGCATCATGACGACCCGCCTTTCCACCGATCACTGCCGAAAACACGAATTTTTGAATGCGTTTCGGATTGGCGCGCGACCGAATTTGCGCGCGCTCGATAATCACCGGCTGATCGTAGCGATTCGCCATGATCTGAGCGATATCCGAAATGGCAACCTTGCCTTTGAAGGTCGACATCGAAGTGGGCGCGGCAATCGCAGGCGATGCCGACATCATCATCAGAATCGAAACCATCAATACTCGCAACATCGTTACACTCCTCATAAACGGACCGCAGAAGAACCGAATGGATGATTTTCAATTTGGGTGCCGACTCGCACAGACTGGGGCCTGCGATATAACAGCGCTGGCGCCCTCTCGCCTGTACAAGCCTTCGCCAATGAGCCCAAGGAGGCGGCTTATGGTGGAATAACGCGGGTTTGCTACCAAAGGGAGCGGCGCACCTTTTGGTATTAACCGGGTTGGGGGTGGGTG